>NZ_BCPZ01000197.1:0-7856 GCF_001950615.1 Candidatus Protochlamydia sp. W-9 | reverse complement strand
CTTAAAATAAGATAAAGTTTATTCTGTGTAACAGAATATAATACATAGAAGGAAAAACTTACTAAAATATTGGAAATATTCATATAATTTTATTCTTTATAAAAAAAAGTAAAAAATTATGAAAATTTATCCTTATCTTACAAATCTAAATACATTCAAATTTTTTCATCCTCTTTTTTTACCTTTTTCTTCTAAACTTTTAGGAAGTAGTTTTCACTTGTAATGTTTCATCATTTTACCTCAAATTTAGTATTTTTATCTTAAAAAGGAATATGTATGCCTACCTCTCGATTGGCTGCCTGGGTCATGTGGATAGTCGCTTCGATCTTTTATGCCTATCAATATCTATTAAGAGTGATGCCTAACATTGTAATCGATGACATCATGCAACAATTTCAAATTGGAGCAGCCACAATCGGTCAATTTTCAGGTATCTATTACATCGGTTACTCTCTGATGCATCTACCTCTGGGAATATTATTAGATCGCTATGGACCTAGAATGATCATGAGCATTTGCATCTTATTGACAGTTATTGGGTTACTTCCTCTTATTTTCGCGACACATTGGATTTATCCAATTGCTGGGCGTGCTTTGATTGGAATGGGGTCTTCTGCAGCAATTCTTGGATTGTTCAAAATTATTCGTTTAAGCTTTAGCGAAGAAAAATTTCCTCGTCTACTTAGTATTTCTGTGATGATAGGATTATTAGGAGCAATTTATGGAGGAGGACCTGTCGGTTACTTGCGTGAAATATATGGATATCACGCAATCGTTCAATTATTTGCTTTAATCGGTATTGTTTTAATGGGAATTACTTACTGGATGATTCCTAATGTGAAAAGTTCTCGATCAACCTCTATGATGAGTGAGATCAAAGATGTTATTTTTAATAAACGCGTCATTTGGTGTTGTCTATTTGCAGGTCTAATGGTTGGACCTCTTGAGGGTTTTGCCGATGTCTGGGGGCGCTCATTTTTAAAAGAAGTTTATCAATTTGACGGAACTTTAGCTGCCAGTTTACCTTCCATGATTTTTATAGGCATGTGTTTTGGAGCTCCAATTTTAAGTTTAATTGCCGAGAAAACAGGCAATTACTTAACAACTATTATTGGGGCTGGAATCATTATGACAATCAGCTTTTCTAGCTTGCTTATTTGGCATTTAAATACAAATTGGATGGGATTTAATTTTATTATTGTAGGCATTTGCTGCGCTTATCAAATTTTGGCTATTTATAAAGCTTCAACATATGTTTCTGAACAAGCCGCAGGTTTAACAACAGCAGTGGCCAATATGATCATTATGATCTTCGGATATACTTTTCATGCAATCATAGGTAGTATAATTAATGTATTTGGTGGCTCAAATAATGAACAAGCATTAATCTACGGAATTGCCGTTATTCCGATTGGATTAACTATAGGTATCCTGGGCTTTGTCATTTTATTCATGTCTGAGCAAGTTAAAACAGAGAAAGAACTTTTGCCAAGTTCTTAAATGACTCTTGTAAATCACTAATCATCCCTCGAAAGTTTTTCTCGAGGGGTGGTGTAGTCATAAAAAGTTAAGTTCACTATTAACTCTAAAAATTAAAAATTATGAAGGAATTGGTCGAGGATTTCTTTCTTTAAAATCTCTTTGATGCCAGTAAGGGTAAACAGGTTGCTTTTCACTCGCCGCATCTAATTTGGCAATTTGTTCTTTTGTTAGACTCCAATTGAGTACACCGAGATTTTGTTTTAACTGTTCTTCATTACGAGCTCCAACAACAACATTAACAACAGTGGGCCTTTGTAAAATCCAATTTAAGGCGATTTGTGGAATTGTTTTTCCTGTTTCTTTAGCTATTTGATCAATCGCATCAATGACATTGTATAAATATTCATCATCCACTGGAGGACCTCCAACAGATCCACCCTCATTTATACGTCCTTCAGCAGGTTTTTGCCCTCTTCGTATTTTCCCAGTTAACCGTCCCCATCCAAGCGGGCTCCAAGCCATCAATCCTACTCCTTGATCTATTCCAAGAGGCATCAATTCTTCTTCGTAATCTCTTCCAATCAAAGAATAATACCCTTGATAGACAACATAGCGAGCTAAACCATATTTTTCAGAAGTTGCTAGTGATTTCATTAAATGCCAACCAGAAAAATTTGAACATCCAATATAACGAACTTTCCCACTTTGAATCAGATTGTCTAATGCCCCTAAGGTTTCTTCTGGTGGTGTTAAAGCATCAAAACCATGCATAAAATAAATATCAATATGGTCTGTTTCTAGTCTCTTTAAACTAGCTTCACAAGCTTCAATAATGTGATAACGTGAAGATCCTAAATCATTTGCTTTATCGCCAATTTTAAAGGTCGCTTTAGTAGAAATTAAGGCTTGATCACGCTTTCCTTTAAGAGCTTTACCTAAAATTTCTTCTGAAGCTCCCGCAGAATAAACGTTGGCTGTATCAAATAAGGTAATCCCGGACTCTAAACATAAATTAATAAGACGAGTGGCTTCTTGAACATCTGTATCTCCCCACTTCCTAAAAAATTCGTTAGTCCCTCCAAAAGTGGCTGTTCCAAAACTTAAGGCGGGAACTTTCAAACCCGAACGCCCAAGCTGTCTATATTCCATAAAATCTTCCTATCCGTTAATTCAGTTGATACTCTGATAGCTCAAAATATTGCCTTCCAAACAAAAATTTTATGCATAATATATTTAGAGGTATTAGACAACATATTAAATAAAAATATTTAAAAAATATTCCTAGCATTGCTTTTCCTTCAATCAGTACAGGAATTTTTTGTTTTTCTAAAAAATGCTGCTGCGATTTCTTTAAGAGTAATTTATGGTTTTATATTAAATTTAAAAATTAAAACATGTAAGAAAATTTATATTGACTTCATCTTTATATACAGAGCAAAGACCATGGAAAACTTCGGAATAAACCTTTAATATAAGATTTTTCTTTTTAATTCTCATTTGTGCCGAATTTACAAACAAAATAATTTGTTTGTCATCTCCAGGAAGAAAAGATATTTAAATAGGTAAAATTTTGTCCTATTTACTGCTTGTCCATTAAGGCTACAAAAACTCCTAAATAATCGACATAAGTCTTCTCTCCTTTCATAATTTTCGCTGATAAGCTTAGGCGAGCTTTTCCCATTCTTTGAAATGTTTTTAAAAATCTTTCCCATTTTGTTAAATCTGGCATTTCACATTCCGCCTCAAAGTTAGTTGAAACAGGTAACAGATAATTTACTTCACTTTTTGCAATCACGATTTGGACTGGTTTTACATAAATATCAGCTATATTTAGGTGTAATAAACTCCAACATGACAAAGTAGCCACGGCGTGCAAACTTCCCCCAAAAACCGTTTTCTTGTGATTTAGGTTATTTAATAAAGGAGCTTCTAATGTAATTTTTAATTTGGAAGCTTCCTTCACAGTAACCCCCATTGCTTTAGAAATAGGAATGTGTTTCCAAAGATACATTTCTAATTCATCTTTAGGTAAAATCATGAAAAACTCTTTTGTTCAAAGTAAATAAAATTTAGTAATTTTAACCCACTTTTGTTAAAATTAAATTTGTATTAACCAAAATTTAATTATTATGGAATTATCTTTAGCTTATTATAATGATCCCATTTTAAGAAAAAAAACTGAACGTGTGAATCATATCGATGATGCATTGAGACAATTAATCTATGATATGGTGGAAACGATGCACACGATGAAAGGGATTGGCTTAGCAGCCCCTCAAGTTCATCACTCAATTTCATTATTTGTAACATGTGTTCCAGTTAAAAACAAAAATGGCTTATGGGAATCAGGGAAAGATCGTGTGTTTATTAACCCTCAAATTCTTAGTATGAGTGAAGAAACACAATCCTTTTCAGAGGGATGCTTGTCCATCCCCAATCTCCATATGAATGTGACAAGGCCTGCTAAAATTACGATTCAAGCTGTTGATTTAGAAGGTAATTTATTCGAAGAAATTTTCACAGGACTTCAAGCCACTAACTTTATGCATGAATATGATCATCTTAATGGAATCCTGATTATTGATTATTATAGTCTGGAAGAGCGAAAATCTTTAGAACAACTTTTTAGCACTTCTATCCAATTGTAGAAATACTAAATGGAGTGCTTGTGCCTTTGCTGTAGTGGAAATTTATATGAAAGCTGTTGAAAAATATTATATAAGGGAAAATTTGCGCAAAATGTGCTAATTTTGATGCACCCTCGCTATGCAGCTTACGCCAATCATCTATCTTGCCGATTATATTATTCAAACGACTCATCCCAAACATCCTCATTTCCGGATAGACAAACACTTATGGGCTAAAGAAATTCTATTGCTTTGCCATCACACAAAATTTCGAAAACTTGAGATTTTAGACTTTTTAGATGGAAAAGAAGAAGTAAAGGTTACTTTTATTGCTTATCTTCAAAAAGGGTTTAGATGATTCTTTTCAAGAAAAAAGCCTCAGAAGTTGATCGACAACTAAGTGAAAAATCAACCATGTGTTTTCCCATTTCTTCTGCACTCTACGTAAATGGCAAACTTCCTTTTAATCCAGCTGTTTTAACAAGTCCCGGATAAATGAATGAGAAACGTAAATTGGAATGATAATAAGTCAATAAAAAGCCCCTGTGACAAATTCATCTTTTTCTCAGATTCATTAATCTCTCTGAAAATATTTGAAACAAAGCAAAGTTTTTTAAACAAACTTCGGATTTATTTACTTGGAAAGTTTATGCTATGGTTTTGTAAGCTACAAGAGCTGTCGCTGTTTCAATGATTTTTATTAGTTATTTACAAGGCTTCAACTTATTAATAACCGATAACCTGGACTTCTGTTAAAAATCTTCCTAAATCTAATCTTAACAGCTCATCATTTCCACATAAATCGGCATCATGATCAGATTCTAAAGTTAATTTTACTTTTGACTTAGCTGATTTTGCTAAATCAAAAAGATTCTGTATATATTCTGCGGGAATCATGGCATCATGCGTTGCTTCTATTAGTGCTAAACGTCCTTTTACATGAGCAATTCTTTCATCGTTTGCATAACGAAAACAGTTTTCCATCACAGGTTTGACCCAATCAGTTAAAAAATAAAGGAAAGGAGGGAGCTTACACAAAGTAATGAGCCTTAGTTGTGCAAATGTTCCCATATTTATCGGCGCACGATCAACCAAGGTAGGAATAGAATGTTTAGAAGCAAGATGTAAGATTGGGCCTGCTCCCATGCAATGGCCATAACCTAAAATTTTATAATTGCTTAAATTTTTAACTTTTATCAAATATTCATAAGCTGCTTCTACATTTTCATAAGATGCTTGTTCAGAAATTTTTCCTTCACTTCGACCTGTTTGTGAATAATTGAATACAAGCATGTTCATACCGTATCCAACTAAGAAAGTACCTATGGTTTTTCGTCTGAATTCAAATATATGGCCACTTCCAGGAGCATAAATGACTGTCCCAGCATTTGCCTTATTTAATTTGCTTATAACATGTGTGGAATCTATCTGAGAACTATTTTTAGGAATGCCTAAAGCTACATAATCTCTTCCATTATGTTGTTTAAGGGTTAAACTTAATCTATCAACCAAATGAAGAAGATCCTGCTTATCTTGTGGAATCCAAAGAATTTCTTGAACTTGCTCTTGCGTTAATTGAAGGTTATCTTTTTGAGCTCCTTTATTAATCAAAACCTCCAAACAGGCACTACTGTTCAAATACATGGCAGAAATTTGATGCCCATCTGGCATTTTTAAACTTAACTCTTCCCCACCTAAGGATTGCAAAATCAGCCGTGAATTTTCAACTCTAGCGGCGCTACATTTTTTTTTAAATGAGTGCGTAGAAGAAAAGATTACTGCCCGCGCCGCTACAAAAAATAAGGCATAAGCCAATGCATCAATTGCTACAGATTTTAATTTATCTTTAATCCAAATTATTGTTCGTCCTAAATATCCCATTCCAGTTTTTCCTGAAAATGTTTTATCTAAACAGAAATAACTCCTTGAAATGAAAACAGGATTTAACATTTTTTAATGATACCGTTTATTAGGTTATATACTATTTAATAAAAATCTTTGACATGCCGTTTGCAAACGAGAGGCACGCTGATGCTGCATCACCCGATTCATAGCTAAAATAGCCGGTGCTAATACGATTGACATGATTTTTTTTCTCTGAGATTCGCTTATAGCCTCTTTTTTTAAAACTGTTTTTTTTAAATACTGCAGAGCTAAAGCCGCTGCTCCTCTATCCACGCAGCTTTTGCAAGCTTCGTTAACGCTATCAGGGTAAAATCTCAAGCAAATTGCTTCAATAATTTCCATATAAGCAAGTTCAATAAAATCTAGTCGTTCCTGATGCGAAAGTTCCACTTGATTAGAAAAATAAAGTTGATGCACATGATCTAAAATTTGCCGACAATCGTGTTTCCAATCTAATTTTAATGCCCAAGACCAAAAATAATTTTTCCCCTCGAACATTTCAATCATAAACTGTTCTTTAAATTGTGTCGCATTTGAGATTAAACTGAATTTTTTACTTTGCCAATAAAAGTCCGAATCTTTAGACAATGTGATCACATATAGTTGATTGGGATATTTCTGTTCTAATTCTTCAATAGCTTGAGATCTAATCCCTTCTGAACCCTTTCTCTGCATGAGATTAAAGTAAATATGCTTTTTTTCTTGCCTTTGATAACTTTCCAGAAAGCCAATAAATTCTTTAACAACTTTTGCTTTAACTAAGACTCCTGATAAATCACGTTTACAATCTTTTGTAACAGTAGGCGTACGAATCATTTTTATTTTTTTAGGAATTCCATTTTTTTCGATAGAATAATGATATAAAACGGAAGGGATGTCGCCTAAATAATGGGGATCATAAAGACGCAATGACTCCTCTACCCCCGTATATCTTGGATGCTTACTCAGATCTTTATGAAATAAATCAATAACGTTAGGCAATTCCGCAGTCTTTGCAGACAACAACTTTGCGTTTGAAAAATTATCTAGTTCTTGTTCAACGAAATAAATCATTTCTGGAAGCAGTTTAGGGCCTGTATAAAGCCATTCGCATAATTGGTCTAACCATTGAAAACTAGGATCATTTAAAATTTCTTGTGAAGTTAAGCTTTTTCTTTCTTTCATTAAATCTCTGAGATGCATCAACATCGTCTGATGGAATTGACGTTTATCATTTTCTGTTTTTAATGAAGGAGCATTTAAAATTAAATTCACCAAATTTAAAGTTTTTTTAGCGAATGATGAAACAATATGGGGTTCTAATTCTGCGTAAGTTTGTATGTCATGAATGCAATCGATTTGTTCCTTTACAAATTGCTTAAGTTGGGAAAAATAAGTATCAAATATGTTAGATTCAAATAAGTAATGACAGTCGCTAAAATGTAAGTGAATAGCATGCATGCCTAGTCTGCGGCTAATAATAAATATTCCATCTAAAATTAAAAAAAGAGGAAGTGCGACAACCGCAACAAGTTTTGCTAAAGAAAAAGTTGCTCTTAATCCATGTAGACCTATTTTATAAAAACAATTGCCCTGTGGATTGTTTTTGAAGGATTTTTGTTGATAAGAAATTCCTTTCAAAACAAAAGAAGCTACTGGACTACGATTATAAATCAAATGCATGTAAAATCCTTCAAAAATAAATTTTTATTAATAAACAATTAATATAAATCAAACAAATTCTCATTTATTTACAATAAAAAATTAAACTAAAATCAAAAACAATAAATTTATATAAAAATTTAATAATTACTTAATTTATTTTAAGTTTTTTTTAAAGATATTAAAGCTGACTATGTAGAA
>NZ_BCPZ01000196.1:0-144 GCF_001950615.1 Candidatus Protochlamydia sp. W-9 | reverse complement strand
TATCTTCCAAAGGAACAAAAGAAATAGAATATTCCAGGCAATCGAGCAAATGGGTAAACTCTTTTTGCGTCAAAGTGAGAGGAACTTGAAGGGTTTCTCGAAAATTTCCCGACCAAAGACTTTTAAAATAGGGCGATTCTTCCC
>NZ_BCPZ01000195.1:0-144 GCF_001950615.1 Candidatus Protochlamydia sp. W-9 | reverse complement strand
TATCTTCCAAAGGAACAAAAGAAATAGAATATTCCAGGCAATCGAGCAGATGAGTAAACTCTTTTTGCGTTAAAGCAAGAGGATTTTGAAGGGTTTCTCGAAAATTTCCCGACCAAAGACTTTTAAAATAGGGCGATTTTTGCC
>NZ_BCPZ01000194.1:0-275 GCF_001950615.1 Candidatus Protochlamydia sp. W-9 | reverse complement strand
GGCGGTTAGTCAATTCAATCCAAAAGGAAAATCAGTATGAATGAGATGACTCGTTATAATATAAGAATGCACGATAATGGCTATTGCAGCCAAATACGAACATTTGTCCCTCCTATTCGAATAATAGAACAAGGAGAGGAAGCCATTGAAAAGATTTTAGCAAAAGAGCTCCTTTGTCGACATGATGTGGAAGAGATTAACCAAATTTATCAGTCTGTAGATCTCTTAGAGAGGCAAATTGAAGAGATACCTGCGCGGAATAGCCACCATGCCCT
>NZ_BCPZ01000193.1:0-275 GCF_001950615.1 Candidatus Protochlamydia sp. W-9 | reverse complement strand
GGCGGTTAGTCAATTCAATCCAAAAGGAAAATCAGTATGAATGAGATGACTCGTTATAATATAAGAATGCACGATAATGGCTATTGCAGCCAAATACGAACATTTGTCCCTCCTATTCGAATAATAGAACAAGGAGTGGAAGCCATTGAAAAGATTTTAGCAAAAGAGCTCCTTTGTCGACATGATGTGGAAGAGATTAACCAAATTTATCAGTCTGTAGATCTCTTAGAGAGGCAAATTGAAGAGATACCTGCGCGGAATAGCCACCATGCCCT
>NZ_BCPZ01000192.1:0-297 GCF_001950615.1 Candidatus Protochlamydia sp. W-9 | reverse complement strand
ACCTGAATTTTGAATTTATCTCTTTGATAATAAATAAGAAGAATAAAATTTAAATGACAAAGGACCTCTGCATCATTTAAAACATTTGTTTTCCCAAGCTAATGTTTAATATGACATGAGAGGTCAAAATGGATTTAATCGAATTATATTGTAGTGTAGATGATTTTTGGAAGTCTTTTGAGCAGAAATGGAATAAACAGTTAATTGATCATGGCAAAACAAAGCGAGGACCTCAACCTGAACTATCGATACCAGAGATGATGACAATCGTCATTTTATTTCATCAATCAAATTATC
>NZ_BCPZ01000191.1:0-207 GCF_001950615.1 Candidatus Protochlamydia sp. W-9 | reverse complement strand
GAAATTGTAGGTCGTTGTATCAAAGAGTACATCCGCTCCATCCTTAGTACCCTCAATATCTCTTTTATCGACACAGTATTAAAAGAGATAGAAGGCAAGGTCCCTAAAAAAACAGTTGCAATGCTCGAGCAAAAAGTAAATCGGCTTCGAGACTATGTGTTGGGCTTATTGGGGTCCTTTCCGGAAGATCAAAAAAAAGCGAAAGAA
>NZ_BCPZ01000190.1:0-794 GCF_001950615.1 Candidatus Protochlamydia sp. W-9 | reverse complement strand
TAATAATATAGATTAATTATTTATTTTAATAAATTAATAGTTTTAGTTTTAAATTTATAATAGGAGCCCATTATATGCCACCTAGTGGATTAAATCCAATTTCTCAGACAAGGCCGACATTTATATCTCAGGAAAATTCTAACCAGACAAACCCAGATATTCCAAAAGTTACTGATGATAATCCTCAACAAAGCGTATCTACAGAGGTTGTTGATAATAGTAGTTCTAGACAATTCGCATCCAGTGCTTTAGTGTATGAGCAACTGACGTCAGCTAAACTACATCAAGAAATAGATCAGCAGCAAGCAATTGTACCCTCACAGGAACAAGTTAATACTACGTCACCAATAAGTTATGTTGAACTTAGACAAGAAACAGATCCAGTAGTATTTTACGATGCAATAACGAAGGCAAACGCAGGGCCAACTGTATTTATTTATTCAGTTGAAGAGTATGAAAAAATGAGAATGTTTCTATCTACTGATAAGTCTTTTGGCGTTGCTGTTAAGCTGAATGGAGATATTGTATCTGTTTTCAAAGATGCTAAAAAAGCTCCGAGAGGCGTTGTCGACATCCTCATTCCCAAAGCTCTAGAGAATAAGGGAACGCATTTGGATTGTTTTAATATGCCAAATCTTCCTTTACCTCTGATATATGCTAAACACGGGCTTGTTCCGGTTGCTAAAGTTGCATTTGATCCGAAAGAAAAGCCAGAAGGCTGGGATGTAGATAAATATGGAAAACCCGATGTTATATTTATGGCTTACAATCCTGCAAAACCCTACCCTACAGAT
>NZ_BCPZ01000189.1:0-160 GCF_001950615.1 Candidatus Protochlamydia sp. W-9 | reverse complement strand
TCTTCCTTTACCTCTGATGTACTCTAAACACGGGCTTGTTCCGGTTGCTAAAGTTGCATTTGATCCGAAAGAAAAGCCAGAAGGCTGGGATGTAGATAAATATGGAAAACCCGATGTTATATTTATGGCTTACAATCCTGCAAAACCCTACCCTACAGAT
>NZ_BCPZ01000188.1:0-141 GCF_001950615.1 Candidatus Protochlamydia sp. W-9 | reverse complement strand
CAAAAATCCCTTTCGACAAAGTTTCGGCAATAGAAACATCAGCGACATTTCCAGGAGTTAGCTGAAAAGCCAAAATTTCTCCTTTCTCATTGATCATGAGATGCAATTTAAACCCGAAAAACCACCCTGAAGTTGTTTTTC
>NZ_BCPZ01000187.1:0-1473 GCF_001950615.1 Candidatus Protochlamydia sp. W-9 | reverse complement strand
TATCTTCCAAAGGAACAAAAGAAATAGAATATTCCAGGCAATCGAGCAGATGAGTAAACTCTTTTTGCGTTAAAGCAAGAGGATTTTGAAGGGTTTCTCGAAAATTTCCCGACCAAAGACTTTTAAAATAGGGCGATTCTTCCCTTAACAAAGCTAGTTGAGAATAGGGGATGTTTAGTGAAGTTCCATCCTGAAATCTCAGTTTAAATTCCTGGGATGAAGAGAAAAGATCCGAAGATTGTGGAGTTGTAAATGATTTTATTTTCTTTGAGGAAGTGTCCTTTAAAGCATTTAATTCTTCTGGGTTAGTTAAAGGATTTAATAAAGGCTTGTTTTCATCCTCAAGATTATCCATAGTTTCCTGAGTGCGCGTTCTTCTAAGTTCCTGAGGTGAAGAGAAAAAGCCTGAAGGTTGTGTGGAGGACTCAATTTCCTTTGGAGAAGTGCCTTTTAAAGCATTTAATTCTTCTGGGTTAGTTAAAGGATTTAATAAAGGCTTGTTTTCATCCTCAAGATTATCCATAGTTTCCTGAGTGCGCGTTCTTCTAAGTTCCTGAGGTGAAGAGAAACAAACTGAAGGTTGTGTGGAGGACTCAACTTTCTTTGGAGAAGTGCCTTTTAAAGCATTTAATTCTTCTGGGTCAGCTAAAGGATTTAATAAAAGCTTGTTTTCATCCTCAAGTTTATCCATAGTTTCCTGAGTGCGCGTCCTTCTAAGTTCTTGGGGTGAAGAGAAACAAACTGAAGGTTGTGTGGATGACTCAATTTTCTTTGGGGAAGTGTCCTCTAAAGCATTTAATTCTTCTAGGTTAGCTAAAGGATTTAATAAAAGCTTGTTTTCATCCTCAAGATTATCCATAGTTTCCTGAGTGCGCGTTCGTCTAAGTTCCTGAGGTGAAGAGAAAAAGCCTGAAGGTTGTGTGGATGACTCAACTTTCTTTGGGGAAGTGTCTTCTAAAGCATTTAATTCTTCTGGGTCAGTTAAGGGACTTAATAAAGGCCTGTTTTCATCCTCAAGATTACCCATAGTTTCCTGAGTGCGCGTCCTTATAAGTTCTTGGGGTGAAGAGAAACAAACTGAAGGTTGTGTGGATGACTCAATTTTCTTTGGGGAAGTGTCCTCTAAAGCATTTAATTCTTCTAGGTTAGCTAAAGGATTTAATAAAAGCTTGTTTTCATCCTCAAGTTTATCCATAGTTTCCTGAGTGCGCGTCCTTGTTGAAAAAGGAGGGGCATCACATAGAGTTTGACCCGAACTTGTTAACGATATATCAGATGATGCGAGGCGGCTTGCAATAAATTCGGGAATCGTAATTTCTTTTTGCCCCCAAAAAATTTCTCTCCATTGAGACTGAAGCTGCTCTTTTCTGAGATAATTAAAGAATAAGTTGAGGAAGCTCTGAAAAATTGTTTTACACAGCAAACCAATTCGTTCAGAAAATTTTAAATAATTGTTTGATCGAAAATAAGAAT
>NZ_BCPZ01000186.1:0-3552 GCF_001950615.1 Candidatus Protochlamydia sp. W-9 | reverse complement strand
ATAAAGATCTCTATAAGTTAAGGCATTTGGTGGAAAATGCATTTTTACATTTGAAGCGTTGGAGAGGAATAGCGACCCGTTATGCAAAGAACACAGCCTCATTCTTGGCTGCAGTCCATATTAGATGTATTGCTATATATGGGCAGGGCAGAAGTCTCGTGACTACACTATCTAGAAATGGAAAATTTAATCTTAAACAGATGAATTTATGCGGACTTAAGGCATTTTCAAATCAAAAACTAAGGAGTTTATGTTTGAACCATATTGATCCTTATTTGTTTTTTTAATAACTCTTCATTGATAAAATAAAACTTTCTCTTAAAACGTGACTGCCTATTTTATCTCATAATTATTGCAATAATTTTTATTTATAAATAATATTGTTAAAACATTTATAAATTAAAATTTATTTCACTCATTGGGATGGTCATTTTGAATATTTCTAATTTTGGGCTTAATTCTAGTTATTTTGTTAATACAATGGCTTCTTCTTACTCTCAATCTCAAGGGATTAATGACCCTCTTGTGGATGAGAATAATGCCTTAGACAATCCTTTGGCTAATACAGAAGAAACTAGTGCACCAACGATTCCAGCTCCCGATCCTTCAGTTTCATCTGAAGAAATTCAATTAAACTTTCAAGAAGGAACTTCTCTGATTATTTCTCATTCTCAGCTAGCTTTGTTAAGGGACAAATCGCCTTATTTTAAGAATCTGTGGTCAGGGCAATTTCAAGAAACCCTACAACATCCTCTCGCTTTAATACAAAAAGACTTTATGCTTTTGCTCAATTGCCTGATGGACGATAACTTTAAAGTTTCCTTAGAAGAAATCCCTTCTGCCATTCAACTAGCCGATTATTATGAACTAACAGAAGTGATAACAAATTTAGAAGAACAGCTGATTGATGGATACAAATCACAAAGATTTGAACCCTTTAACTCTACTGAAAAGAGTTTAATCGAATTAAAAGAGCTTTTAAATTTTGCACATCGCTGTCAATTAAATACATTGAAGGATTATTTAGAATTCACCTTTGTGAGCGCCTTATTAAACCAGACCTCTCAATTGGCGGAGTTTGAAAGAATCGTAAATCATTTTTCAGATGAGATAAAAACTCTTGATTTTTCAAATCAGGCTTATTTAACAGATGCCCATCTCTTAGCATTAAAAGATTGTGAAAATCTAAAAGTGCTTCATTTAGAGGCATGTCTAGCTATTACGGACGATGGATTAGCCCATTTGACACCTTTAACGGCTTTACAGCATCTCGATCTAAGCGATTGCGAGAATCTCACGGATGATGGATTAGCCCATTTGACACCTTTAACGGCTTTACAGCATCTCGATCTAAGCGCGTGCAGCAATCTCACTGATGATGGATTAGCCCATTTGAAAGCCTTAACGACTTTGCAGCATCTCGATCTAAGCGCGTGCAGCAATCTCACCGATGCAGGATTAGCCCATTTGACACCTTTAACGGCTTTACAGCATCTCGATCTAAGCTCGTGCAGCAATCTCACGGATGATGGATTAGCCCATTTGAAATCCTTAACGGCTTTACAGCATCTCGATCTAAGCTCGTGCAGCAATCTCACGGATGATGGATTAGCCCATTTGAAAGCCTTAACGGCTTTACAGCATCTCGATCTAAGCTCGTGTAGCAATCTCACGGATGATGGATTAGCCCATTTGACACCTTTAACGACTTTACAGCATCTCGATCTAAGCTACTGTCGAAATCTCACTGATGCAGGCTTAGCGCATTTGACACCTTTAACGGCTTTACAGCATCTCAATCTAAGCGCGTGCAGCAATCTCACGGATGATGGATTAGCCCATTTGACACCTTTAACGGCTTTACAGCATCTCGATCTAAGCTACTGTCAAAAACTCACTGATGCAGGATTAGCACATTTGACACCCTTAACGACTTTGCAGCATCTCGCTCTAAGCGATTGCGAGAATCTCACGGATGATGGATTAGCCCATTTGACACCTTTAACGGCTTTACAGCATCTCAATCTAAGCGCGTGCAGCAATCTCACCGATGCAGGATTAGCCCATTTGAAAGCCTTAACGACTTTGCAGCATCTAGATCTAAGCTGGTGCGATCAGCTCACTGACGCTGGAATAACGCATTTAAAACCCTTAATGGGTCTGCAGTATCTAAATCTAAATAAGTGCAAGGATCTCACCGATGCAGGCTTGGCCCATTTGAAAGCCTTAACGGCTTTGCAGTATCTCAATCTAAGCTCGTGCAGCAATCTCACGGATGTTGGATTAGCCCATTTGACACCTTTAACGGCTTTGCAGTATCTCGATCTAAGCTACTGTCGAAAACTCACTGATGCAGGCTTGGCCCATTTGAGATCCTTAACGGCTTTACAGCATCTCGATCTAAGCTCGTGCAGCAATCTCACGGATGATGGATTAGCCCATTTGACACCTTTAACGGCTTTACAGCATCTCGATCTAAGCTACTGTCGAAAACTCACTGATGCAGGCTTAGCTCATTTGACACCTTTAACGGCTTTACAGCATCTCAATCTAAGCTCGCTAAGCTCGTGCAGCAATCTCACGGATGATGGATTAGCCCATTTGACACCTTTAACGGCTTTACAGCATCTCAATCTAAGCTACTGTCGAAAACTCACTGAGGCAGGATTAGCGCATTTGACACCCTTAACGACTTTGCAGCATCTCGATCTAAACGCTTGCGAGAATCTCACGGATGATGGATTAGCCCATTTGACACCTTTAACGGCTTTACAGCATCTCAATCTAAGCTGGTGCAGCAATCTCACGGATGTTGGATTAGCCCATTTGACACCTTTAACGGCTTTACAGCATCTCAATCTAAGCTACTGTCGAAAACTCACTGATGCAGGCTTGGCCCATTTGACACCCTTAACGACTTTGCAGCATCTCGCTCTAAGCGATTGCGAGAATCTCACGGATGATGGATTAGCCCATTTGACACCTTTAACGGCTTTACAGCATCTCAATCTAAGCTGGTGCAGCAATCTCACGGATGTTGGATTAAATCGTTTTAAAACTTTAGCCACTTCACTCAATTTAGAAATTATTAGGTAAAAAAACCTTAATAAAAAAGCAGAAATTCTAGCGCCAAAAATAAAAGCACACTTTGTCCTAAGAAGATCAAGGATAAAATTTCATTGAAATTGAACAATTTCCATTGAGGCGCTTATTTAATAGAAATATCCGCGATAAGATGTACTATAGAATGGAAATTAAGCTTATAAACCAATTTTAGTGGCGGCGTTTTCCGTTTCCCGAATAGCAAGGAGATATGATATAATATTAAGTCAACTTTTTGCATGGAGAAGGCAGAAGGATCACTAATCTCTTGAAGAGGATAGTAAGAAGGAGCCGTTGTAGGGACAAGTTGACTAGATAGTGTAGTCACGAGACTTCTGCCCATATAGCAATACATCTAATATGGACTGCAGCCAAGAATGAGGCTGTGTTCTTTGCATAACGGGTCGCTATTCCTCTCCAACGCTTCAAATGTAAAAATGCATTTTCCAC
>NZ_BCPZ01000185.1:0-18278 GCF_001950615.1 Candidatus Protochlamydia sp. W-9 | reverse complement strand
GCTGACCAAGCTTTAGACATTGTGGCTTTAAAGGATGTCTTGTCAAAAAAGTGGTAAGCCCAGCTGCTAAGCGACTTTGTGCTAAATGGATGATAGAAAATCATCGATTGAGCCAAAGACAGGCTTTCAAATTGTTGGTATTCCATCGATCAGTTGGGCGATAGTTGTCGAAAAGGCAAGGAGATGAACAAGTAAAAGTACTCATCCAAACAGTGGCTCTTGAAAGACCTCGATTTGATTATCGACGCATTCATTTTATATTGAAAAAAAGGGACTTTAAGATTAACCATAAGAAGCTTTTTAAACTTTATCAGGAAATGGGACTAAAAGTTAGAAAAAGAGGAGCTCGAAGACGAGGAGTTGAGATAAGGCTTGCGCGGATAAAAGCTTCACAAGTCAATGAGATTTTATGTCGGATCGGCTTGCAAATGGAAAGAAAACCAGATGACTCAATATTGTAGATGAGTTTACTAGGGAGAGTTTGAAAATGATTGTAGACACATCTCTTTCCGGATTAAGAGTGGTAAGGGAGCTGGAAGAGTTAATTAAATACAGAGGATATCTTAAGACAAATGATCAGTGATAATGGAACTAAATTCACAAGCAGGGCTATTTTAAAATGGTCGGAGGGAGCCTCTATTGGATGGTATTACATAGAACCTGGTAAACCAATGCAAAATGGAACAATAGAGAGTTCTAATGGACAGAGAGTTTTAATGGACGAGTCAGAGATGAATTTTTAAACCAGCATTAGTTTATAAGTTTGCAAGAAGCGCAAAACTTAGCAAAAGAATGGAGGGAAGACTATAATAAATGGCGTCCTCATAGCGCGCCAGATGGTCTTTCTCCGGAAAAATTTAGAAAGACTTATGAGCTAAAAACAATTAATGCATAGGTAGTAAAATTTTCTATTTTAAAATGGACCTAATTATGGGGCAATGTCAAATCCGAAAAACTATCCTGAGGTTGTTTCCCCCCTCTCTTTACCAAACCTTTGAAGACCTTATTCCTTTTAATGCGTTTATTAGGGCAAACATCTATCGAGGTAGAATCAATATTAAAGATATAAACCCAAAATTCAAGTTATTAAATATCCTTTTGCACCCGGTATTTTTCAAATGTTGTGTACGTATGCCTAAACTTTGTTTATATTAGACTGACGGCTAAATATAAAAATCAGGTTGAGCTTAATGTTGAATTTCTTTTCCAGCAAGGCCGAGAATTGCCTTTGCGACTTCTTGCCCTCGCATAAACGCTCCATAAACAGTACTTGGCTCGTGCTGAGAGCTGGCTTCGCCTGCAAAAAAAACTTTATTGTTTACAGAGACTTTCATCCACTTATAGGGATTATCTCCCGATTTAGAAGTAGGTAAAAAAGAATAGGAACCATAAAAAAGGGGATTTTGTCCCCATCGTGTGATCAAATGGGCGGATGGAGACGGAATATTTGTTCCGTAGATTTTTCGGAGAACTTTCATATAAGAATCCACAATTTCTTCATCGCTCCACGCTTCAAGTTTTTTTGCATAGTCGCCAGAAACAAATCCAAGGAGAACAGGCTGTTTAAAATAACGTTGTGAATTCATGATATCAAATTGCATATCCGCTGATTCGTCTGAAGGTAACAGGACGATCCATTCCGATCTATCCCAAAAAGTATATGGAAAAAAAAGATAAACCTTATTAAGTAATCCCATTTGGAGAGTATCGATGGCATCAATTTTTTCTTTTGGAAGACAAGGATTGAAAGTAATATCTTTGTTTTTTAATACTCCCAAAGGGACTGTCACAACAGCGTATTGAGATACAAAAGATCCTTTATTTGTCAGGCATCTTACTCCTTTATCGTCATAAATGATTTGATTAACTTTGCAATTAAGCTCAATCGGAAGGTCTATTGCCATTTTAGATGTTACGAGGTTGTAGCCACAAGCCATAATGGCATTTGTTCCTAATGCTTCCATCTCGTTAATGTAATCATATTCTAAAATAGCTATATCTTTTAGTTCAGCTCCATATTCGTTTGAATAAAGAATTCTACTTAGCTGATAGAGTTGCTCTTTTCTTTCACCAATTATTTGGGAGTCTTTACAAAAATTCTCAAAGGCATCTAGAATAGACATTTTCGTAGGATTATTCTGACTTTCTATTTTATCTATATAAATACCGAATTCTAAAGACAATTTTTTTATTTCGTTAAATTGGCTTTTTGATAGTTTTCTCCCTTTTGAGTCGTATAATGAAATAGATTCAAGTTTGCAATTAGGTTTTTTTGCATTATAGATGGTTGGTTGAATGGGTTCGCGTAAATCACGCACGATATCAAAAACAGGATTGTTTTCAATCCCATGTATCCAAGAGGCTCCGAGTTCGAGATTAGTTCCCCAGGTATTAACAGTCCAAAGCCTACCGCCGATACGTTCAGCAGCTTCTATCACTAATACTTTCATTCCGCTTTTTTTTAACTCCATTGCTGCTGTTAATCCTGAGATTCCTGCACCAATGACAATGACCTCGTAGTATTCGTCACTTTGATGACTTATAGAGGCATGTATTTGGTTAAAAATCAATAAAAGAGCTAATAGAAGAGTTTGAGCCATTTTTTTTTACCTTATATTAATGAAGGAGCTGAAATTCAAAAATCTTTTTTTGAGTTTGTAACTATTTTCTTACTCTTGTCGATTTTGATGTACCATTCTTCTAGCATTTCGGTATTGATTTTGTTTGTTCTGTTTCTCAATCAGAGGTTGTAGATCAAAATCATCTTCTTTTTGCTGCAAAAATGAAGCATAAGTCTTTATAGAAGGATATTGAAAAAAGCTATCCAACGTCACCGACTTAGAAAACGCTTTATAAATTCTTGTTTGAAGTTGCATTAAAAGCAGAGAATTTCCTCCCAAATCAAAAAAATTGTCTTCCACATAAATATCTTCTGTTTTTAAGTTTAATAAGACTGCCCATATGGTTTGAAGCTCTTTTTCTATTATTGTCAATTGAATGGTTGATTCGAAATATTTCTTTTTTTGAGGTGGAGCAGGAAGCTTATAAATATCTATTTTTTGCCGTTCATTTAAAGGGAAATTTTCCAGGAATATATAAAAAGAGGGAATCATATGCGAAGGAATTTTTACAGCTAAGTTATTTTTTAAAAATTCTTCATTAATTGAATTTTTCGCAACTATATAGGCTATTATTTTTGTGTTACCACCCTCTCCGATTATACGAACCAAAACTTCTTTAACTTCTGGAATTTCAAGCAGCACATGTTCTATTTCTTTAAGCTCTACACGTAACCCTCGAATTTTAACCTGGTGGTCAGAGCGTCCATTCAAAATAATTTCTTGTTGGGAATTCCAAAAACAAAGATCTCCTGTTTTGTACATTCTTTTTCCCGGCAGGGTGAGATGGGGTAAAAAAGCCTCCGCTGTTAAATCTGGTCTTGAATAATATCCTCGAGCAACCCCAGCTCCTCCAATGAAAAGTTCACCTTGGCCTTCAATTGGGCATAAATCTAATGAGTCATTCAGAATAAAGGCCTGATAATTATCAATAGGCTTTCCAATGGGGATAGAAACACACGAGAGATCTTTAAGAGAGGTTTGATGATAAGAAGCGTCAATGCATGTCTCGGTAGGACCATACAAATTCAATACAGGAATATTAAAAATACGATACCAATTTTGAACAGTATCTTTTTTTAGTGGGCTCCCCCCACATAAAATATATCTAAGTCTATCGCTTGAAGAAAAAACTTCTTCTTGGACCATTGCTCCAAATAACGACGAACCGAGCTGTACGATAGTTATTTTTTGATGCTTTAAATACTGAGAGATCTGGCGCATGTTTTTACTATTCTCCTGTGGCACCAGAACCACTACTCCTCCTACAAACAAGCTATAAAAGGAACATATTGTGATATCAAAGGAAAAATCGGTACACTGTAGTATTCTATCATTTTTTGAAATAGAAAGAGCACGAGATAGCCAATGGATGTGGTTGACAACAGAGGCATGTTCCATTGCAATGCCTTTTGGCTTACCTGTAGATCCTGAAGTATAAATGACGTATGCGAGATTATGAGAAGAGGTAAGAGCAGCACTATTTAACTTTTGGTTTAGTTGCGTTATTTTTTCCCATTCTAAATCTAAGTAAAGAGCATTAATGTCTTTAGGTAAATGATGTTTTTTATGAGTTAGAACTAAAGGAATATTTGTTTCCTTAAAGATCTCTTCAAGGCGAGCCATAGGCTCATTCACATTCAAAGGAACATAGGCACATCCAGCTTTTAAAATAGCTAACCAACAGACTACCATATCAATAGATCTGTCCATTAATATTCCTATGAGATTTTCTGGGCCAAAGCCTTGGTTTTGGATAAAAAGAGAAAGGAAAGAGGCCCGTCGATGCAATTCTTGATAGGAAATATGGCTGTTTCCAAAGACAATTGCAGTACTATCAGGAGAAAGTTTTACCTGGCTGTCAAAAAGAGAATGAATAGAAGAAAGAGGATGCTTGATTTCTGCTTTATTGATAGAATGGAGATATGAAAGCTCTTCATTGGAAAGGCAGGCTAAATTTTCTATTCTTGTAGAAGCATCATTCGCGATTTGTTTTAAAATGGTTTGCCAATTGCTTGCTAAATGTTCAATAGTTTGAGAATGGTAAAACTTTTGATAATATTTCAATTGAATATAATAAGAATCTCCTGGAATGACTGTAACAGTCAGATGATAAGGTGTTTCCTCTTGGAGGCTAGCCTTTATTAGGCTGAAAGGTAATTTATTTTTTTCAACAATTTCGATAGCCTTGCCGGATAAAGGATAATTTTCAAATAAGAAAAGATGATCTAATAAGTTTTGTTTTAGCGGAGATAACGCTTGAATCTCCGCTAAAGAGATATTAATTTGTTGCTGCGTTTGAAAGATTTGTTTTTGAACATTTTTGCAAACTTTGGCAAAGGAGTTATTGCGATCAAAGGTTACACGTACAGGTAATGTGGCTATAAACATGCCTACCATATTCTCGATCTTTTCTAAAGAAAGAGTTCGTCCGGAACTGACAGTACCAAAAACAACATCCGTTCTATTGCTGTAGTAAGCGATCAAAATGCCCCAGGCCGTTTGAAGCAAAGAATTTAATGTGAGACAATGATGGTGAGCCTGGCTTTGTAATTGCTCAATTAATTTTTTAGGAAGGGTAAAAGAAACTTCTTTAATTTCGTGATCCGAAATGCTTGCTTTTGTCGAGACATTGTCTCTTTCTTCAGCTAGAGAAACAAAGGAAGCCTTTTTGGGCAGCTTTACTTGTTCATTATATCCTGAAAGAAGTTCTTTGTAGTAGTCTTTCGCTTGTTGTTTATTCATTTCATCCAGATAGCGGTAATATTCTAAAGCTGGTAGACGAACTTCTTTTATTTCTTTCTCCGAATATATCAACAAGGCTTTCAAATTATCCATCAGAGATTTAAATAGTAGGGAAAGGCTCCAGCCATCAAGAATAATGTGATGAAAACTCCATATAATGAGGAAGCTTTCCATACCTTTAAGAATAGCGGTAACCCGTATCAAAGGCCCTTGCGAAAGAGAAAAAGCTTTTTCTTTATCTTTTTTCGAATAATTTTCTATAAATTGATTTTGTTCTTCAGGGAATAGGTTTGAAATATCATAAGTGCTAAATTCTAAAGGGGATCTTTTTAGGATAGCTATTCTAGGTTTTTCTAATCCCTCATGAAGAAATATGGCCCTTAAAATTTCGGTTTGTGAAATAAGTTTTGCAAACGCCTTCTTCCATAGATTCTCGTCATAAATACCCCTAAATTCCAGGAAAGCTTGTTCAATGTAGTAATGTCCTGGAAAACGGGTTTCTTCGAAAAGCATTCCCTGCTGCATAGGGCTCATAGGAGAAAGAACTTCAATCTCATCTTGTTTTTTAAATGAGAAAATATGATTTAGTTCTGAAATAGATAATTCAACATCTCCATCAACAGAAATAGAATTAGTTTCATGTTTTTCTAAACAAAAATCGGTTAGAATTTCCAAAAAGTGTTGATAATGTTTTACAAAATTTTTAATTTTTAAATCTTCAAAGGTAAAGCTATCATATAAAATTGTTAAATGGAAAGAATCATGGTTATAATATATAATGATTTCCAAATTATGGAGGGTTTGTTCTTTTTCACTGACAATATCTTTTAATATAGGTGTGACCTCAAAATTTTTGTAATTAGAAAAATCAAAACGTCCTAAATAATTAAAGCAAATAGAAGGGGATTGTGATACATTAGAATGATTTTTATTCTCCATTCTTTCAATAAAGAGTTGATATCCTATCCCGTTATTGGGAATTTGCTTTATTGTTTTTTTGATTTTATTTGCTTGGTCAGCAAGATTTTTATGATCATCATTCTCTAGGAGAATGGGATAAAGAGAAGTAAACCAACCAATTGTCCTTGTAATATCCGGAAGATTAGGTAAAAAGTCTGTTCTTCCATGAGATTCTAAAAGAATACAATTTTTATCTTTTCCTGTAACTAAAGGTAATGCTTGACTAAGAGCAATTAAGAAGATATCGTTGACCTCAAATTGTCGTGTCTTATTAACTTTAGAAGTTAATAACTTGTCTGAGAGTTCTTTAAAAATTGTTTGATGCAATGATTTTCTATTCGCAATTTTATAAAAGCTATCAGGCAGCTTTTCTTTAAAAGAATCCCAAAAATGAAGCTCTTGTGAATGATGTGAAAAGTAACTGTAGAGTTTTTCTACCCAAGTGGAATACGAGCAGGTTTTGTGTAAAATTACTTGATCGAGAGTATTGGATAAAGCCGCTGAATAAACAGTATCAAAATCTTCAAGTAAAATTCTCCAAGAAACGCCATCTATTAATAAATGATGAATAACAATTAGAAGAAAGTTTTGTCCATTGTTTCTATAAAGGCCCGCACAAATAAGAGGCCCTGTTTCAATATTAATCTTTTTTTGCAATATATGGAGTACTTTATCGTCTTTCTCTTCTTCAAAAATTTCAAAATTAAAAGATGCTTTGTTTAGTTCTTGAATACAACCTGTAAAAGTATTATTTTTTTTCAAAAAAACTGCACGCAATATATCATGATGATTAATTAATTTTTTAAGAGTCATATGAACTAAATAAGGATCAAATTTATTTTTTGTGTTTAATATGACAGCCTGATTATAGTGATGAGGATCAATTACATGGGTTTTAAAGAAACGCTTTTGTATGGGAGATAAATGATAATTTTTAGAGGCATTTAAATCATAAGAAATATTTTCGTGGTTGCTTCTTTTAGATTCTTCAAGGAAATTTGACAATAACTCAATCGTTGGATAATTATAAAGATCTTTTGGTGTAAAGTAAAATTCAAAAGTTTTACATTTTCCTATAAGTTCTATGACATTGATAGAGTCTCCTCCCAACTCAAAAAAATGATGATTGATGCTAATATCTTTGCATTCTATTCGAAGCACTTCGCTCCAAGCTTGCGCAAGTCGTTCTTGAAGTTTTGTTTGGGGCAAAAGGTGGGAAGCCGTTTTAGTTTTTTGAACATCTTCAGGATTCTGTAGTTTTGAGAAATCAATTTTTCCGTTGTTGCTAAGAGGCAAGTCGTCACAAACAATAAAACGGGAAGGTTTCATGTAGTAGGGAAGTGTAGAAGTTAAAAATTGATCTAATAAATCAGTGTCCAAAAAATTATGCGGTACAATATAGGCACATAAAGTAGGATCGCTATCTGGTGTTTGATTCTCGATGATTTTTTTAGCTATTTTATCATAAAGGGCAACTGTGCACATTTTCACTTGAGAGAATTCAACGATTTTTTGTTCAATCTCTTCAATTTCAATACGAAAACCATGAATTTTTATTTGCCTTCCAATTCTACCTAATATAAGCAGCGAACCATCTGTTAATTGACGAGTAAGATCTCCTGTTTTATACATTCTTTTTCCAAACCCTCTTGGAAAAGGAATAAATGATTCAGCTGTAAGTTCGGGCTTATTCCAATAGCCATATGCAAGGCAAGTTCCAGCTAAAAACAATTCTCCAGTCAAGTTAGCTGGTAATTCATTGATTTTATCATCACAAATCATAAAATCTGCATTATCTAGACACTGATCCACAAGCATCGTAGATTGAAATGTTTTATTTTTATGAGGAAAAATACCATATATCGTTCCAATAGTAGCCTCTGTAGGACCATATTCATTGATGATTTGGATCTTTTCATTAAAATGGCTCCAAATAGCCTCAACTAATTGGAGAGGGAGTTGCTCACCCCCCACTATAAGTTGTTTAAGGCTTGTTGGTTGAAGATCAATTTCTTTCAAGTATTTCAAATGAGAAGGAGTTAATTTAATATGTGTGATTAGCGAATGTTCCAGAATTTTCTGAAAAAGGGTAAAAACGTCTTGAATCTTACGAGAAAAAATATGCAAAGTATGCTTGCCGACAATAGGAAGAAATAATGAAGTCAACGTAAGGTCAAAAGAAATTGGAGAATGAAGAGCCCAATGAGAAGGCTCTTTCAAATGATATTTTTGCATGATGGAAGTTAAGTAACTAACCAAAGAATGATGAGAAACTGCTATCCCTTTTGGTTTACCCGTTGAGCCTGAAGTATAAATAATATAGGCAATAGTAGAAGACAAATAAGGAATGATGAAAGTCTGAGTAGGTATTTCATAATGTAACTCTGATAAAAAATTTGACAGACTAATGAACCAGACATTTTTCATTAAACTCGAAAATTGAATAGTGTCAGTAACCAATAACGCCGCCTGACTTTCATTTAGAATTTCCTTGATGCGTTGTTCTGGCATTTGAGGATCAAGAGGCAACAAGATGGCTCCTAATTTCATGATAGCTAACAAAACAACAATCATTTCAATAGAATGATCCATTAAAACAGCAACAATGGTTCCATTCTGAATGCGATAATGAACAAGCATTCCTGCAGCTTGGTAAGACATCTCATCGGCTTTTTTGAGGGTTAACATGTGGCCATTGTCAGAGGCAAAGATATGATCTGGATAAAGTTTAACTTGGTCTTTAAATAAGGAAATAATGGTAAAGGAGTGACTAAACTCCATTTGTTGCCAATTTTGTGTACTTACGAATGGATTTGTATTTCTCACAGATTGCTTATAGCCAATAAGGGCTGCCGATTCGCTAGAAATCAAATCAAATCTCCCATCATCAAATTTAGACTGCAACGTATGTTTTTCAAATTCATCTTTATCCAAATATTTATCTTTTTCTTGATTTTTAAGAACCTCTTTTTTTATTGGAAAAAACATACAGGAAGGTGACGGAGTTTGATTTTCTAATAATGAATCAAGCAATAAATTAAAATGCGTACTTGCTAATTCAATTGTTGAAGGAAAGAAAAGAGCTGAATTATACTCAAAACAACCCTGAAATCTCCCTTCACATTCATTCATATAAAGAGTCAAATCAAAAGGAGAAACAGGAATATCCCAACGATAACCTCTAAAAGTTAATCCATATTTATTAACAAAATGAGGGTCTTCATTTCCATTAATCAATAAAGAATTCATTCCCTTCTCAAACGAAGGAACTTGTTGATAAACAAACATCGTTTGAAATAATGGACTGTAACTTATGTCCCGTTGTATAATTTTTCTTTGAGAAAGTTGGTCTATAAGATAGATAAAAGGCATTTCAGAATGTTCAAATGCTGCAGAAATAAAAGTCTTAACTTGATTAACATATTCAGAAAAAGAATTTATTGATCCAATCTTGACTTTTATTGGAAGGATATTAGCAAACAACCCTAAGCATGAATGCCATTTTGAATAAAGTCTTCCCGGAACCGTTGTTCCGATGAAAAAATTAGTTTGCCCTGAATAAAAATGAATAAAAAGCTCAAATACAGCAAGAAGGCAAACAAAAGGTGTAGTCCTATTCTCTTGCGCAAGCGCTTTTAATTTTTGAGATTTACTGGATGAAATAAGAAAGGAGTGATGTCGTCCAGTAGAAGCTATGTTATTTTTCCTTGAAAGATCATAAGGCAAATTTACAATATGATCTCCACTCTGACAAGTTTCTAACCAAAAATTTAAATCTTTCTCTTTTTTTTCTGAACGAAGATATTCGTGTTGATTGTCAACAAACTTTTCATAAGTTGCTTCTGGATTTAAAGGGAATGAAATTTCTTCTCCAGTTAGAAGAGAGCGATAAATCTGAAATAGCTGATAAAAGAAAACACCGATAGACCATAAGTCAGCAATAATATGATGAAAAACAACCAGAAAAATATAGGAATCAGATGCAATTTTTAATAAAAGAACCCTGAATAAAGGAGCACAACTTAAATCAAATGTTTGCATTGCAAATTCATTGAGATATTCGATCGGATTATCTTCAGGAGAGAGAGATATCTTTTTGAAAAAAAGGCTACAATTTTTGTCAACTATTTGTTCTTCTTTTTCATCGTTTTTAACAAAACGGGTTCTAAGAGAAGGATGAATCTCTATAAGTTTTTTTAAAGAAATTTCGAGGGTTTTTTCATTAATATGAGAGTGGATCTCAATAGCTTTTCCAATATTATATGACGCTTTATCAGCTGAAAAAGAATCAAATCTTTTAATTCCCATTTGTTGATAAGTCAAAGAATAACCTATCAGATCTTCCGGGGGCAGAATAATTTTTAATTCTTTTTTTTCTTTAATGGGAGAAGATATGAGAGAAATAATATTAGAGATTGTAATATCATTTAATATATCCTCAAATCCACAATTGATTTGCCAATTACTTTCTATAAAGGTTTGAATTTCAATTGCTTTTAATGAATCGATTCCATAAGTTGTTAAAGGTTTTTCGGAATCTATTTCATGAGTCGAAATTTCGAGAATAGAAGCGATTTTTTTTTTAATATCTTGCTCTATCATTAAATTATCCTTATGAGCCCTTGTTTACTTTTACGGCTATACTCATGTCAGTTCAATCGAATCCATTTGGACTATGGAAAAACTCTTTTTGACTTGAAACAAGTAAATCTAGTTCATCATCTAAATATAATTTTTTGCAATAACCTCGTTGCACTTTTCCACTAGAGGTTTTAGGAATAGAATTTGTTTTAACAAATACAATTTCTTTTGCATCTATTCCATGTTCTTGAGACAAAGTTTTCTTTACAGGTTCAAATAAGCGATCTGGAATAAAATTCTTAAGATATTCTCTTTTAATCTCTATCACAATAACAAGCTTTTCTTCTTCTTCATGAGAAATAGAAAATGCAGCACAGCCATTGATATTAAATGCAGGATTACTTTCTATAATGGATATTTCTATGTCTTGTGGAATGATGTTTCGGCCTCGAATAATAATAAGGTCTTTTAAGCGAGAAGTAATATAAAGAAGACCTTTTTCATCAATAAAGCCTAAATCTCCCGTTCTCAAAAAATATCCGCTTTTATTTTCAATACTGTTTTCAAAAGTTTCCTGAGTTGCACTTTCATTTTTCCAATACCCCCGAGCAATATTTGATCCTTTTAAACAAATTTCTCCCTGAATATTTGCAGTCAAAGGGTACCCGTTTGAAGGATCAATGATAAGAATCTCCTGGTCTTTCCAAGAATGGCCTACACTGACATAGCTAGAAATTTTATCGGTGTTAATTGATGCTTCTTTAGCCAGTCCTTCTTTTTCAAACAAGTCTTTATCAATATTCTTGATTATCGGTGGTTTTTTAGGATCATTTCCGGCAACAAAAAGGGTAGCTTCGGCTAAACCATAGCAGGGATAAAAGGCATGCTCAGAAAAATTAAAAGAGGAAAAAGTTTGATAAAATCTTGTCAATGTACGTGCATGAATAGGCTCCGACCCAGAAAAAGCTACATTCCAGGAACTCAAATCTAATTTTTCTTTGACAATGGCTTTTTCAACACACAAGTCATAGGCAAAGTTAGGCGCACCACTGGTTGTTGCTCTAAAGCGAGAAATAGCTTCCAGCCATCTTATGGGTTTTTGTAGAAAAGATAAAGGAGACATTAAAGTGGCTTCAATTCCTAAATACAAAGGTTGTAAAATATTTCCGATTAGTCCCATGTCATGAAAGAATGGGAGCCA
The DNA here is from genome assembly GCF_001950615.1 of Candidatus Protochlamydia sp. W-9. Classification (NCBI taxonomy): domain Bacteria; kingdom Pseudomonadati; phylum Chlamydiota; class Chlamydiia; order Parachlamydiales; family Parachlamydiaceae; genus Candidatus Protochlamydia; species Candidatus Protochlamydia sp. W-9. Next base: position 6,173 of record NZ_BCPZ01000185.1, on the reverse strand, counting down.
TCCCACAAAAATAGTAGATTCATTATGTTCGAAGGCTGCTTCTATCATTGCTTCATTAGCCATTAAGTTGCCGTGAGTAATAGAAACCCCTTTAGGAAAGTGAGTAGAGCCGGAAGTGTATTGAATGAATGCAATATCATCTTTGCTATAGGGATTTTCTGTATTTGATAGGAGGGATAAACTTGCAGCAAGTTTATCCGTTATCACCCATTCAACATTACCCCATTCAACAGAAGTTTTTTGTAAAGAATAATAAGTTTTAGAGTCTGTTAAGACAAAATCTATGTTGGCACTTTTAATGATGTTATCGATTCTATTTTTCCCGCGCTTTCCATAAGGAAGAGAAGTTGGAACTGCAATCACACCAGCATGGAGGCATCCAAAAAAACCACAAATGAATTCCAATCCTGGTGGATATAAAAGCAAAGCTAATAACTTACGCTTATTTCGATTCTGCTTATACAATTCACTATTTATTAACTTTTGTTTAATTCTTTGACTTTTTTCTTCTAATTGCCAATAAGTTAAAATTTCCTCGACTAATTCTCCGTCGCTTAAAAAACGATAAGCAAGTTTTTGGGGCTGGTGGACTGCCCGTTTACTTAATATTTCATTAAGAGTAAAATTATTTTTTTCAAAAAATTTTAACATTTAAATACTTTTTATTTTGGGACTAACTAATTAAGGAAACAAATCTTCTATCTGCAGAAGCACGACATAATTGAAAAAATTTCTGGTAAAACTTAGTCAAGTTGATGTAGGTAAAATCTCTATTAATCTGGAAGAATCATCCCTATTTTTTCTTTGGACGCTTGCTCATAAAAAAAACTGCTTAAGGCAATATCAAAAAAGGCCATACCCATAAAATGGAAACTAATAAACCCGTTTGATAAAATATTTTTTTTCTCTATCATTCTAAATGTTTCATCCTGAGTAAGCTGTTTAAGCGAAATAGTATTAGCCTCACAAAGTCCAAATTCTAAAGAAGCTCTCTCAATGTCTGTATTTTCACGGCATACTTCCTCCCAATCATCAACAATAATAAGAGAGCTTTGTTTGACAATATTGGCAAAATAATCTCTCAAAGAGACATTTAGCTGAAGCGAACTATTTTTTGGGAGTTGGTTAATGTATGGTTTTTTAGAAGTTGTACAGGAAATAAAAATATCTGCATCTATATAAGCTTCTTGCCATGTACTAACAAAATCATATTGGGATTGCAACTCCATTTTATTTAGTGGAGATTGAATATCATAAATGCGAATTTTATCAAGCCTGGATTTTAAAATCTCAGAAATCATTTCAGCATGCAGCTGGCCAATAGGGCCAAAACCAGTAATGCCTACCTTAAGTTTTTTTTTCGGAAGTTTATTTAAAAATTTTTGTATGATATACCCTGAAACCGCAGCAGTTCTTAAACCACTGAGTTCATTCGCGGATAGTATGGCTAAAGGTTTACCGGATTCATAGTTATTCAGAATTGTAAGTGCATGAGCACGGGGAAGATTCTTTTTAATATTATTCGGGAAACTAGCGATCCATTTAATCCCTGCAACATTAAATTCCCCTCCAATGAATGCAGGCATAGCAATAATACGGTTGGAAGGGTCGCGATAGCGTAGATAAGGTTTAATCGGTTGAGAAAAATCACCCTGATGAACAGCTACAAGGGCTTTTTCTATTAAAGAAGATAATTCTTGCCACGATGGCTTTAAATTGGATAAATGTTCTTTTGAAAGATAGATGACCATTATAAACTTGCATTCATTTTTAAAAAAAACTATCTTAAAATAAAATATTGTTTTTTGGCAAGTGCTATTAGAAATTTACATTATAGAGGTAGTTACAAGAATGATTGTACAAGGAAATGAATTCGAATTTCGTCAATCTCAAATGGATGAAATTTACCCATGGAATGCAAGCCAAGGGAATGCAAGCCAAGAATTAACCGATAGTCCAATATCAATGGAAAGAAAGTGGATAGAACTAAAAAATTTTTCCTCACCTCATGGCTATTTCCAAGGTAGAAAGATAAATCTTCTTTCGCCTATGCTCCCCATTTTTTTCATTGGCAATAAAAACCAAACGCGTAAGGCTATTGTTCTCTTAGCTAAAAGTGGAGCGGTTATTTGTTGTTTTATTGCTTCTTATCCTTTTATTCAGCCTGCTCTAAAGGCTACAGATAATTTCGCTTTAAATGTAGCATTAGCAACAGGAGAAGTCATGTCATGGAGTACTTTGTATTCTTGGTCAGCCTGTAATATTATTAATCGTATAGCCTCTAGTTCTTTGGAAGATAGTGTCAATTTTTTAAAAGTAAGAGTGCTCGCCTATTGGGTTACTTTAAATACACTTGCAATTTTTTCCGAATTATCAGGATCTTATATCAGCTTTAACTATAATGATGATAGTCTTTTCTGGGCTATATTTACTCCCCTTTTTTCTTCTTTTTTTGAAATACAATCGCTTGACGCCCTAGTCCAAAAAATTGCGAAAACTGACAATATTCTCACTCGATATCTATATAAAAATACAAATAAAACGACTGTTTTTCGTGCGAAAAAGAATTTCACTAAGCTTTTAGAAGAAGGCTTACAAGAAATTTTAAACAATCCTAAAGAGCATCCTATAAAGAACTGGCTACTTCCATTAGTTTTGGATGATAAAAATGAATTTAAAAGAGATCGATTAGAAAGAACATTCAAAATGGCTTTACTCAAAATAATTAGGCACGGTTTAGAAGTACGCATGCACTATATTGAAAGCTATTCTGTTTATCGAAAAAGAGGAGACAAGCTTGTTAGGATTGGAGGATCTTTAGGAGCGTTAGCTTCATCTCTTGTTGATGGATATTTGGTCTACCAAGGATCACGTTTAATACTTGATAATACAATTTTCAATTGCTTCATTGCATTCCTAGCATTTTCTCCTGCTGTATATTTAAATATTGAAATTAATCAAAATTCCTGCAGTCAATTATTATCTTCCACAATTGATGTTTATTCAAAAACTACGGAAGTTTGTCGAAAAAGAAAACAGCCTATTAATTATTCTGCTATTAAATATCATTCACTCTTCTGTTTAGGTAGTCTAATAGCAACAGTCATTGCTTGTTTCGGAATTGGATCTCAGACGAAAGTAATGGAAGATGAATTTGGTTTTGATTCAGCATGGAGTATTTTGTTATATCTTGCTGTGTCAGTTTCTGGAATCATTATTACAAGAAATTCCATGTCCGCTTTCTCAGATATTATTATCAAACAAATTTACCTTCTCAAATCTTCCGAGGAAGAGAAAAGCTTAGAAAATTTTGCCGAAAGAGTGAAAAATTTAATAAAATATTTTGAAGCAATGCCACCTGAAAAATTTTCAGAATTTTTCAATGAATTTGATTTGGACGTCTTAGATATTGATAAAATGGCTAATCTTTTATCAATCCCGGATATCCAAAGCTTTATAAAGATTATCGATGACCATTTTATGGAAGATCAGCATCAATTTGATAACTCTATAAATCCTATTCTTCAATTAGAAGAATTATCTGAACAATAGCAGTTTTGAAAACTGTTCAAAGAAAGAAGCTAACTAATAATAGATCTTTTTTTATTAAAATTCACGTATTTATCTATTTGACTATAAGAATTAAAGGGAGAATTTTATAATTATGAATACCGTTTCGCGTTGTTCTCAACCAATTTATTTAAGCCCATTTAATTTATCTTCAAGATTAGGTAAAAATTATCCCTCATTGATTCGGTCTTTTTCCAATCAGTCTGCAAAACTTTGGGGAATTGAAATGGATGGGCATCATTTACTAACTTTACAGAATAATAAGTTTGTAAAGATGCCTATTCAGGAAATTTTGGCAACATGTAAAAATTACAAGTATGTGCATATTGACATAGGTACAGGTGACGGAAAATTTGTTTATCGCCAAGCATTAAAAACTAACGACACCTACTTTATTGGAATTGATTCCAACCCATCTTTAATGGGGAGAATCTCAAAAAAAATTGCCCGAAAACCTTCGCGAGGGGGTTTAAATAACATTTCTTTCATCGCATGTGCTGCGGAGGATATCCCCCCCAATTTTAGATCTGTTGCCGATAGGGTTACAATTAATTATCCATGGGCAAAGCTGCTTCAAGATATCGTCGTTCCTAACCCCAAAACATTATCTTGCATTGCTGAACTAGCTAAACCCAAAGGCCGTCTAGATATTATGGTTAATTACACAGTTTTTTCTTCAGATCCTGCTTATCTACGCAAGATGAATTTACCTAAAGTGGATAAAAATTATATTGAGCAACATCTTATTCAAATTTATAAAGCATCTGCAATAAAAATTCATAGATATGTAATTCAACCACTGCTTGTCGATAGTCACTGGGGGAAACAACTTGCACATGGATCAAATCGAGAAACACTTCACTTACAATGCACTATTGATAAAAAATAAATTTACTTAAGCCATAGTTTAGGACTCAGAAATTTAATGCATCCTTCTAGTTATTCCCTCACATGTCATCCAATTGGCAGTCTAAGGGAAATTTGGTCAGTTTCTTGGCCCCTCATTTTGGGACTTCTCTCCATGGGATCCATGCTCTTAATTGATCGTATGTTTTTATCTTATTATTCCCTTCAAGCTTTAAATGCAGCGACTAATGCAGGAACCGCTATATTTTTATTATTGGCGCTTCCTACGTCAATCGCGGCTATTGCCGAAGTATTTGTTGGAAAATCCCATGGGGAAAATCATTTCAAGGAAGCCAGTAAACCCGTCTGGCAGATGATTTGGTTTTCATTATTAACTACACCGATTGTATGGTTAATTGGAATGATCTTAGCTCCTTTGTTATTTTTTAGGACTGGTAATGAAATTTTAGAATATAATTTTTTTTCAATAAATTTACTATTTACTCCCATTTTTGGTATAGAGATTGCTTTAGGAAGTTTTTTTATTGGGATTGGCTATATTAAAACTATCACTATAGGAATTCTTTTATCTAATATTTTGAATATTTTATTGGACCTCATTTTTATCTTTGGATTCGGTTCTATGATTCCTCCAATGGGGGTGGTAGGGGCAGGCCTTGCCACAGGTATTTCGCAAATTTTTCAAGTTATTTTTTACATTTTAATTTTTCTTAATAAAGAAAACCGTCAAAAATACAATACTTTTAAATATTATTTTGATTGGCCTTGTTTTAAGGAATGTTTGCAAATAGGCTTACCAGCAGGTTTAGGCCGTTTCATGGAAATATTTGCACATCTAATATTTTTTCGCATTATGATTCTGGCTGGAGGAGACAATTTTACAATAGCTTCAATCCTTCAAAGCCTTTTTATTATTCTTAGTTGTTGTTCAGAAGGAATTTCACAAGCAGTTAAGACGATTATTGCTAATCTAATAGGAGGAAAACAGTTTCAATCAGTTGGGAAAGTCATAAGATCGGCATTTTGTCTTCATTTTGTTTTCTTTATCATTGTATTTATTACCCTAATAATTTTAGGAGAACAAATTGTGAGTTTATTTTTTTCAGAAGAAGATTCTATTTTACTTACTAATCCGAGTTTTTTTTCTTCATTGCAACGATCTTATTTTTTCATGAGTATTTTTTATCTATTCGATGGCTTTAGCTGGGTAATGATTGGACAATTAACAGCTGCTACAGACACAAAATTTATTTTTTATGTCTCTATATTTACAAATTGGTTGTTTTTTGTCCTTCCTGTCTTTTTAATCGTTCTTTTTTTTGCTGGAACTATTGTTCAAATATGGATGGCAATGATTGTATATAGTGCTCTCAATTTCTTGATATATTTACTACGTTATTTTTCGGGAAATTGGCTTGCAAAAGCTAAAAGCATTCCAAATCCAACTTAAAACAAGCTTTGTACCGATAGGCTATCTCAAGAGCTTTTAATTATCTCTACCTCACGCAAATAATCTTTTTTCTTAGAATTTTTAATTCTTAGAAGACCTCTTGCTTGGGTTTTTTTACAAGTAATTTCTGTTTTAGTGCAAAATGGTTTAGATAGTGTAGTCACGAGACTTCTGCCCATATAGCAATACATCTAATATGGACTGCAGCCAAGAATGAGGCTGTGTTCTTTGCATAACGGGTCGCTATTCCTCTCCAACGCTTCAAATGTAAAAATGCATTTTCCAC
>NZ_BCPZ01000184.1:0-156 GCF_001950615.1 Candidatus Protochlamydia sp. W-9 | reverse complement strand
AGAGAGAAGAGGAACTATTAAGGCAAATTGGCTTAAAAGAGATCATCCGATTTGATAATCTAGAAGATACGAGTCATTTATCCTCATGCCTTGCAACCTTTTCTGAGAAATTTGAAAAGGGACCGATCTGTGTGGCTTCTTCGCAATGTTTAGATC
>NZ_BCPZ01000183.1:0-2557 GCF_001950615.1 Candidatus Protochlamydia sp. W-9 | reverse complement strand
TCCTCTATTTGCTTATCTTTTGGATAAAAGAGGAGAAATCACAGGAATTGCTTTTATTGATTTTCCATCGATAGATGTTTGCCACAATAAACGCATAAAAAGAAACAAGGTCTTTAAAGGTTTAGCAAAGAAGGGGAAAACAACTTCAGGATGGTTTTTCGGGTTTAAATTGCATCTCATGGTCAATGAAAGAGGAGAAATTTTGGCTTTTCAGCTAACTCCTGGAAATGTTGCTGATGTTTCTATTGCCGAAACTTTGTCGAAAGGGGTTTTTGGGAAACTATTTGGTGATAAGGGGTATATTTCGAAAAAACTTTCAAAAAGGCTTTTGAAACAAGGTCTTGAACTATTTACTAACCTAAGATCGAATAGGAAGCAGAATCTTATGAAGTTAACAGACAAAATCCTTCTTAGAAAACGATCTATTATTGAAACGGTCAATGATCAACTAAAACATATTTCTCAAATTGAACAGACACGCCACAGATATGCCGGAAATTTTTTAATTAATCTATTAGCTGGGATTGTTGCTTACACTCATCAACCTAAAAAGCCATCGATAAATTTAGCAGAGCAGCATCGCTTGTTGTTAATGGCTGCCTAAAAACCCAAAATTCAGGTTAATATTAATTCTGAGAAGCATAAATAAATGAAGGATTACAATCGTTGTCAGGTGATGACATTTAGTTGTTAGACAAACATAGAATGTATTTATCTATAGAAAATTTTTTTCCTTGAGCCATTGATTGAGAATAAAAATCACTTCCTCAATCGAATTTGGTAGTTGCAGAAAATCCTTCCTAATTTTGATTTTTCTGCGATATAGATTCCACTTTCTCTCAAACGCCTCATAAGTATCCTTATCAAATTTAATGGGCAATTTTCTCAGAGATGTTTTTCTGTGATGGAAAACCAGTTGAATAGCTTTAGCTGTGAGAGATTTATCAAGAACATCAAGTAGGATCAGTGAATAAAGATCGTGAAAATCTTTCATTCTGGTATTTCCTGCTCCCCGAAAGGCTACTGTTTCTAATTTTTCTGAAAAAATAAATTCCTTTGGATAGCAGTATAGAGAAATTGTGCTCTCAAATAGAGGACCTTTATTTGTGGCGGTCAGATCCATCGGATATTCAATTGGCTCTACTCGATCGCCAAATCCTAGATCCATGCAAATGATTGTTTTTGTGGCCCCAAATCTTGCCAATAGCGAAATTTCGGCTCCAGTATATGCTAGTTGAGAATGATCAAGCACTTTTATTTTAGATACCTCAAATGCAAAGCTATCATGAGTATCAATAGCACAGATTTCATCCAACACATTTTTCAAAGACAGTTCAGTGTTAGACAACCTTTGAACAAGGAAATCGAGATCCTGAGTCTCTCTTCCTATAGGAATATATTTGGCTAGAAGAGTTCCTCCTTTTAGCACGAATTTTTCCTTGTAAGAAGAGCATGCCAACCGAGACAAGAAACGTTCCAGAATCAGATTCCTCCAAAGTTCTGCAAAGGTCGTTTCTCTTTCTTTAGCTAAAACTTTGATTTTTTCTTTGATGGATTGTTCGATTGCTGATTTCATAGCATTAGGGCTGAAATGTAAGGGGTTAAATTAACTCTCAGCTTCTTTGCATATTTAAGAAGTTTATCAGTGTCTGGTTTTGTATCTTTATTCGATTTTAAATAAAATTGTAGTGCTTTCAATGCTATTTCCTCATCTAAATAACGAAATGCATCGATGATGGTTCGCTCACGATCGAATATCTTAAGATTTTGATTGCCGATTTTAATCATTGTCTGGCCTAGAGAGATATTTCGCATCCGAACGAAACGGACATTTTCTCTAGATGGTGCAGTAGTAGCATGGGGGATAGCAATCCAATATTCCCTCATGATTTCCTCTGTCAAATCGTAATAGCATAGAGCAGAGATAAGACATATAACACCATTAGGAATACTCAAAGCAGTTATAGCAAGGTCTTCCCACTCAAAGTCGGAACCAGAATCAAACTCTATATCTTTAATTTTGTATATTCCTCTGTAGACTCGTTCGATATTTCCTTTTGAGAGAAAATATGCAAGCATTCTGGATGGAATACCCGCCTTCCTTCCTTCCGCAGAAGAAAAAAATGTTTTTTTCGATAGTGATTGAAATATAGCTGCATATTTAGATTTTATCATACTTAATATGTAACAAAAAAACCCATTTAAATCAACTGGGTTTTTTTATTACATATTATGATTGCCAAAGCCTGAATAAAAATTCGTTTTAAGGTGAAATTATGACAAATGTCGACGGAAGTTACATTTTGACTTAGAGAGAAGAGAGAATGTAACTAACCGGTAGTCTTTTCAAAAATTGGCTATAGTATTTTCCATGGAGATCTAATGAAGTATTTTCATTCTTCCAACTCAAAATAGTACAAACCTGAATTTTGAATTTATCTCTTTGATAATAAATAAGAAGAATAAAATTTAAATGACAAAGGACCTCTGCATCATTTAAAACATTTGTTTTCCCAAGCTAATGTTTAATATGACATGAGAGGTCAAAATGGATTTA
>NZ_BCPZ01000182.1:0-47522 GCF_001950615.1 Candidatus Protochlamydia sp. W-9 | reverse complement strand
CCATTTTGACCTCTCATGTCATATTAAACATTAGCTTGGGAAAACAAATGTTTTAAATGATGCAGAGGTCCTTTGTCATTTAAATTTTATTCTTCTTATTTATTATCAAAGAGATAAATTCAAAATTCAGGTTAACTAGATCTACTTCTCTTTGCCTCCCAAAAAAATGGCCACTTTTTATTCGATAAAGTAACAAGGTTGAAATTAAGTCTTTCAACGTAAGCAAGTTAATACTTTCCTTAAGCATTTAATTGTTGTATTTAACAAGAAAATATATTTATGTTTAAAAATAACGGTCAATTATTTTTTAAGGGGTTTGTATATGAACCAACTCATCAAAAGTTTTTTTATTGCCGGCTTACTCTGTTCTTTTATGAGTCTAGGAGCTCAATCTGACATTGGCTACAGAAATAGGAGCCAAGAATGCAACTGCAGCTATGGATGTAGATGTGATTCTGATGGGCATGATCGATATAAGGGGAATCCAAGCGATCCTAATTACTCTCATTCTCACTATGATACCTATTATGACTATCCTTCTCAAGCCAATAGCGATTCCTATAGTTACCCATCCTATGGTCAATATGAACATAGTGATGGAGGGATCGGCTTAATCAATTATAAATTTAGATGATTCCTTAAAAAAGGAACAATTATACTTGAACCGGACGCATAACCCGATTCAGGTAAGTCGATGTTGCTACCTAAGGTAGCAACATCGATATCTTAAGGCAATCCTATAAATTGCCAACGACCCGAAAAGAAGAGAGTAAAATTTCTTTCTTTTTGGGTTTTTTGTTTATGAAAATATTCTGTCAATTAAATGCTTTGTTTCGTGAAAGAGCTCAAAAACAACAAATACACCGAGCAAGATCAGTGACATTTTGCCTCCCGGTAATTGTCGATTTGACTCTAATCTTTGTCGATAACGCCCAATCCAAGTCATTAAAATGGGAAGAAGTCCTAATAAAAGAGCAACTCCAAATCCCCCTGCGTAATCTAAAGCAATTAAAAAGATATGAGGGTAACTCACAGAAATGAGGAGGGGAAAAGCAAAGATAAGTAAAGTTAAAAGCATTTTGCCTTTGATATTTTTATGAATATTCAAACCATCTGCCAAAAAATCTCTTAAACCTAACGTCACACCTAAAAAAGAAGTAATCAGAGCAAAAAAAGCAAAAGCTTGCCCTAAGTAATAAACAGCAGGATTATGAATAAAATTTTTTAAAGGATGAACAGCATTATTCCCATTTTTTAAAGCTTCTATGAGTCCTCCTGGGCCTCCTTTAGGTACAATACCTAAGATAAGTCCTTCCCAAATAATATAAGCGATTAATGGAATAAAACTTCCGATTAAAATTGATGTTCGAATGGCTTTAGCATCGTGATGCAAATAACTCGCAAGCGTTGGAATAATTCCTTGATAAGCAAAGGATGTAAAGGCAATAGGTAACACCATTAAAGAATAAGACCAATTGTAATCGCTCAGAAAAACTAGATCGACATGACGAAATCCTAATAAAACAAATCCTAAATAAGACAAAGCAAGACCTATAATAAGCCATACATTTAAACGACCCGCCCAAGCAGTAGGAATTAAAATAAGAGGAGAAAATAAAAGAACAAAAATAATTGGTCCTAGCCAATCTGGAATTGTAGATTGAGAAAACTCTACAACAATATTGCCGCAACCAACCATATAGGCAATCGTTAAACAATAGAATAAGAATAAATAAACAATCCAAGCAAAATAACGCCCTCCCTTTCCAAGCGTTTTTTCAGCCATAGTAATGATGTTCGATTCCCCTTTAATCCATTGAGAAACCTCTAAAAATAAAAGGCCTGTACTAACCATGAAAAGCCAACATAATACATAAATAGCAAGAGAGGGAAAAAAGCCAGCTAAACTTGTTAAAACTGGCAAAGCCAGCATTCCTCCTCCAATCGATGTTCCTGCGACAAGCAATGAGCCATTTAAAATGCTACCTTTCTGATGATCCATGATCCATTTCACTAATTTAAATTCGTAATATTTATTTTTTACTCAACTGTCACAGATTTTGCCAAATTGCGAGGGTGATCAATATCTGCTCCTCTTTCTTTGGCTATATAATAAGCTAATAATTGGGTTACAACAGTTGTTAAAATACTTGCTAACTCATCAATGACTTGGGGAATATAAATAACATCATCCGCGATTTTTTCTATTGCTGTCCCCTCCTGTTCTTCAACAATCGCTATGATTTTTCCATGCCTTGCTTTAATTTCCATTAAGTTGCTAAGTAGTTTTTCAAATGTTTGACGGTTAGCACAAAGAGCGACAGTAGGGCAATCTTCATTAATAAGCGCAATCGGTCCATGCTTCATTTCACCCGCTGCATAACCATTGGCATTAATATAAGAAATTTCTTTTAATTTAAGTGCTCCTTCTAAACTTGTCGGAAACATATAACGCCGTCCAAGATAAAAAAAGTTGTCAAACCCAGCATATTTTTTTGCAATTCTCTCAATCGCGATTGATTGATCTAAAACCATTTGTACTTGGTCTGGAAGCTTTAAAATAGCCTCTAGAAAATCCTGCCCTTCTCCTTTGCTCATATGACGCATTCGAGCTAAAAGAAGAGTAAATAAAGCAAGTACAACAACCTGACTAGTAAATGCTTTAGTGGAGCAAACTCCAATTTCAGCACCAGCTTTCAAAAAAATGGTCTCATCAGCCTCTCTCGTTAATGTAGAGCCTTGTACATTACATAACGCTAATACACGAGCTCCTTTTGCCTTGACTTCTTTAACGGCTGCGATTGTATCAGCAGTTTCTCCTGATTGGCTAATAGCAATGACAAAAGTCCCTGGAGGAACAACAGGATTTTTATAACGAAATTCAGAAGAAATTTCTACTTGTACAGGAATCCGCGCCTTATCTTCAATTAGGTAAGCAGCGACACAGCCAGCGTGCCAAGAAGTTCCACAAGCCAAAATCAAAATACGTTCAACCGTTAACAAATCAGTCATATTAAAATCGAGTTCTTCAAATAAAGCTGTTCCATATTCAGGCAGGATACGAGAAAGCAACGCATTTCTAATCGCTTGGGGTTGCTCATAGATTTCCTTAAGAGTAAAGTGTTCGAAAGAACCTTTTGAAATCTGCTCTAAATCTCCTTCAATGAGTTGACTTTCTTTAGTGATTTCATGATGGATATTGTAAACTTGTTGACTTCCTGCTTTAATTACAGCTATTTCAGAATTAGACAAGTAAATTGCTTGACGAGTGTAAAAAGCAAAGGCATTAGGATCTGACGAAACAAAAGCTTCGTTGTTTCCAATTCCAATCACTAGAGGACATTCATGAGCAATCGCAATGATCTGATCTGGGAAATCTTTGTGAACAACAGCAACTGCATAAGCTCCCTTTAATTCAATGACTGTTTGTTGAACAGCATTAAGTAAATCTCCTGAATAATGGTGAGCAATTAAATGAGCAATGACTTCCGTATCAGTATCTGAAACAAAATGGATTCCCTTTTCAATTAATTTTTTTTTCAAAATATCGTAATTTTCAATAATTCCGTTATGCACGACTGCAATTGACTTAACATGATCAAAGTGAGGATGTGCATTTACTTTAGTCACAGCACCATGTGTAGCCCAGCGCGTTTGTGCAATAGCCATCTTAGGAGCTAAATGCATCTGCAAAACTTCTCGCTCAAGCGAGACTACTTTACCGACTTCTTTACAAGCGACGATTTGCCCATTTTCTACTCCGGCTAATCCTGCGGAATCATATCCCCGATATTCAAGCTTTTTAAGTCCATCTAATACCATTTTGATGGGATCTTTTATTCCCACATAACCAAATATTCCACACATACTGTTCCCTTTTTCTCAATGGTATAATTATGAAACTGACAATCCAATTTCTTCTTGCACAATGTCAGCAATTTGATTTGCCAATTGAATGACTTGTTTATATTTTGGCCCTTCCACCATCACTCGACAAGTATTTTCTGTCCCCGAATAACGAACTAAAACTCTACCTGAATTTCCAAGAATTTCTTCCACTTGTGCTACCACTTCTTTCAATCGTTCGATGGAATCTAAAGAGGGTTTAGAAGACACTTTAATATTTAAACATGTTTGTGGGTAGCGTTGCACAAATGACGCCAAATCGGATAATTTAGAATCTGTTTCGATCATAATACGCAATACTTGAAGAGCGCAAACAAGCCCATCGCCAGTTGTATTGTGATCTAAAAAAATGACATGACCACTTTGTTCTCCGCCTAAGTTAGCATCGTATTTGAGCATATCTTGAATGACGTACCGATCTCCCACCTGAGATTTAATTACTTCAACGCCCAAACATTCCATAGCTTTAATAAAACCCAAATTACTCATGACTGTTCCAACGACGCGATTATTTTTTAGCAGCTTTTGCTTAAACATATCGCGGGCACAAATCGCTAACATGGTATCTCCATCAACAATTTGAGCATTTTCATCAATCATCACAACTCGATCTGCATCACCATCCAAAGCAATTCCTACATCAGCTCGATTATCAATCACAGCCTTTTGAGCAGTTTCAGGATGCATAGATCCACACTGGCTATTGATATTCAAGCCATTTGGAGTCACTCCACAAGTAAATACCGTAGCATCTAATTCTTTAAATACCAGAGGCGCTACTTTATATCCGGCTCCATTTGCACAATCCAAAACGATTTTTAAATTTTTCAGTGAAATTTTTCTTGGGAAAGTTGCCTTCACAAACTCGATATAACGTCCATCCGCATCAATAATTTTTGTGTTTTTGCCAATATCATCATCAGCAGGAAGTTCTTCATCGAAATGATTTTTTGCTATCATTGCTTCCATTTCAGCTTCCCACGAATCAGGAAGCTTAAATCCTTGTGAATCAAATAATTTAATCCCATTGTCGTAATAAGGATTATGAGAAGCAGAAATTACAATTCCTGCGTCGGCACGATAAGCACGTGTAATAAAAGCCACACCTGGTGTAGGTAAAGGACCAACCATTAAAGTATCTACCCCCATCGAACAAAGCCCAGCAATCAAGGCATTTTCAAAAACATAGCAGGACAGACGCGTATCTTTACCAATAACTACCCGAGATTTACCTAAACGACTTAATAATTGTCCCGCTGCTCGACCTAATGCTAGGGCAATTTCTGGAACCATGGGACTTTTATTTGCTCGTCCTCTAATTCCATCCGTACCAAATATTTTGAATGGTCTTTTTAACTCCACTCTTCCACCTAAACTAAAAATTATTATTCTATTAATAAATTTATCTATAAAATCCTCAGTAAAAATACCTTTTTTTTATTGGATAAGCAAGCGATTCCTTATAAAATATCTTCTTGTTAATTTAGAAAATTAAAAAATAAATACCCCTGCTCATGTATAGCTTTGCTTATGAATGAAAATAGATTCTTGAATTAGACCTTAAAGCAACTTTAACTTAACTCAAATAATGAAGTTATTTGCTTAGAAATCAATTTTTTTAATGAGAATTAGTTTAGATGGCTATAAAAAGCATCAGAGAAGCCGAAATAGAATTTTCAATAAATGATATTTTAAAATTTTAAATGCTTAAAAATGAGTAAATTAAGTTTTTAATATAAAAGTAATGGCTTTTGTAACGAAATTTGTTCAATTAAAATAAATTTTTATACAAGAGTTCTATTTTTGCTAATTTAAACTTAAAAAAAATTTAACAATTAGTCATGTAAGAAAGTAAAAGAAAGATTGACTTTTTCAGTTTATTTAAATAAAGTTATACTTAAATTTTTCTCATTGAATCTCATCATTTTTGCAAAGACATTAGACAATTTATTTTTAAATTTCTTTGAAGGGGAATTCTTATCCAATAGATATTGAGAATGTTACAATTTTCAGGAGCTAATCTTTCGTGCAACCCAAGACCTATTTCGCTAAAGACCATGGAATTGATCCTGCTCTTATTGATCGCGATGCACTTTATGTTTTAGAAAGGCTAAGACACGCTGGATTCACCGCTTATTTAGTCGGTGGAAGTGTTCGAGATCTTTTATTAAAACGAGTCCCTAAAGATTTCGATATTTCCACTTCTGCTCGACCCGAACAAATTAAAGCGATATTCCAAAGGCAGTGTATTTTAATTGGAAGGCGATTTCGTTTAGCGCATATTCGTTTTGGTCATAAAATCATTGAAGTATCCACATTTCGTACCGGCGAGAACGATAGCGGTCTTATTCTTCATGATAATGAATGGGGCACTCCTGAACAGGATGTTTTGCGCAGAGATTTCACTATTAATGGGCTTTTTTACGATTCTTCCAACCATTCAATTATTGATTATGTCAATGGATGGGAAGACGTTCAAAAACATTTGTTGCGTACAATCGGTGAACCTGAAAAACGATTTAAACAAGATCCAGTACGTTTGTTAAGACTTTTAAAATTTCATGCTCGTTATAACTTCAAAATAGAAGAACAAACAGAGCAAGCTATTCATGTGTGCCGAATAGAAATCACCAAAAGTTCTCCTGCCAGAATTTTAGAAGAAATTCTTCGTATGCTAGAATCAGGAGCTTCGGCTCCTTTTATTAAACTTTTAGCTGAATATGGAATCTTAAATATTTTGTTTCCTAGTCTCACACAGCTTTTAAAAACAACTTACGGAAAAACAATTTTTCATTATTTAACTTGTGCGGATCAGCTGTATCAACATAAAGGTAAAAATGTATTAGATCGAGCTATTTTAACAGCTTGCCTACTTTTTCCTGTTTTAGAACGTGAATTAGACAAACACTATTTGAGTAAAAAACAAACTCCGCACATCGGAGAAATTACCCTTGTTGCTTCCTCTCTTGTTAAAGAGATTTTGATTCAATCTTTTTCTCATTTTCCAAGGCGAATTACCTCAACGATGTTATCCATTTTAGTTGCTCAGTATCGTCTAACTCCCTTGAGTGGAAAAAGGCATTATCGAGAAAAATTGTTTCGCCAAAAGGATTTTGAATTAGCATTAAAGTTTTTCAAGTTAAGGGCTCTTGTTAATGAAAAATTAGTGGAGACATATTCTTCCATTCGCGATCAATATCGTCAATTCGTGCGACATGGAGAGAGACGTCATCACAATTATCATGGCCGGCCTGCTCATTCCCCTCATCAAGTTATATCTCATGACCGTGCAGCTACTTAATCAAGTTATCCATCCTCCTCAAGGAGGGCCTCCAATCTATTATCGTGGATCTGACTTATCAGAGGGAGCTAAACCAGCCATTGTTTATTTTGCCCTTTCTGCTGAAGCCAGCCTCTATGAAGATCCTTTTAATCAACCGGTCCTCCCTTGGATAGAACAAGGCTTTCGCGTTTTTTCTTGGGATCTCCCTTTTCATGGACCCCACCTTGATCACCATGCAGCCATGCATAGTTGGGCAAAAGAACTTTCGAACAATCCCCTTTTTATTGATCAATTCATTGAAATTTGCAAAAAACATCTGCAATTTTTAATAGATCAAAAATGGGTAAATACACATTCTATTGCTGTTGCTGGGTTATCAAGAGGAGGATTTATCGCTACTCACTTGGCCGCCAAAGCCAACTTTATTAAAAAAGTTCTAGGTTTTTCACCCATGACGCAAGCACCAGAAGTAGAGGAATTTAAATACACTAATTTACAAAATCAAGAGGCTATTAGTCTCACTAAATTGGTTGACCAGCTTACACACACTACTCTTCGCTTTTACATTGGCAATCATGATAAACGAGTCCAAACAAGTTCTTGCTATCAGTTTATTCAAACTTTGAGTGATAAAATCTATGAAAATGGTCTGAGATCTCCACCCGTAGAACTAATTATTTACCCTTCAATTGGGTTTAAAGGCCACGGAACTCCATCAACTATTTTTGAAAATGGATCAAAATGGATCATTACTCAATTAACCAATTAAGAGATTTTATTTAATGTCTGTTTACTATTCCGTTGTCATTCCTTTAAAAAATGAAGAGAGCAATATTGAGGAACTCATTCAAGAATTAGAACCTGTCATGAATCAACTTAGGGAAACTTGGGAATTGATTTGTATTGATGATGGTTCAACAGACAATACAAAGGCTATTTTAAAAAAATTAAACGAAGAAAAAGGTTATTTACGATCTATTTTTTTTAAGAAAAATTATGGGCAATCCAGTGCTTTTGAGGCAGGATTCAAAGCAGCTCAAGGAAAATTTATCATTACGCTAGATGGAGATAGGCAAAATGATCCAACAGATATACCTAAATTGATTAAAGAAATTAACACTTGTGACCTCGTCTGCGGGATTCGTCTTAACCGTAAAGACTCTTGGAGCAAACGGATGATTTCCAAGGGAGCTAATTTTGTCAGAAGTCGCCTTTGTGGGGATGGAATGCGAGATACGGGTTGTTCATTAAAAGTTTATCGAGCTTCCTGTTTTCAAAAAATTAAAATGTATAATGGAATGCATCGTTTTTTACCGGCATTATTTAAAATTGAAGGATTTGAGATTAAACAAATCCCTGTTAATCATCGAGAACGTTTGAAAGGAAAAAGCAATTACAACTTTTTTAATCGTTCTTTAAACACTGTTTCTGATCTGTTAGCTGTTTGTTGGATGAGAAAAAGACATCTTCATTACCAAATTGAAGATGACTTCTCACCAAAAAATTAAAAAGGGATTTTGTGGAAGATTGGAGAACATTTTTATATCCTCTTGGATTTTTATCTTCGATAGCTTTTGGAGCACGTTTTATTGTCCAATGGCTCCAGAGTGAAAAGCAACATAGAAGTGTTGTGACGCCACTCTTTTGGTATTTATCTTTAACAGGAAATACTTTATTAGCTATCCACAGTTTTATTCAAATCCAATACCACATTTGTCTCGTTCAAGTCTGTAATGGTGTGATTTCCTGGCGCAATCTCAATTTAATGCACCCTTATCGTCGACAATTTACTTTTCAATCTGTTATAAAATATTTAGGAATTGCATTTGTTTTAATAACCCTCGCTTTTTTTGCTCAGGATTATTTTCTAACGCAAGATGGAAGCTGGTTTCGCGTTCCAAAAGCTCCCTGGCAATCTCATTCTCAAGTGGAAAATTCGTTGTGGTGGCATGGTTTGGGAACTATTTCTTATTTATTATTTTCAAGTCGGTTTTGGGTTCAATGGTGGCTAGCTGAAAAATCTCATTCTAGCGAGCTTCCCACTTCTTTTTGGTGGTTAAGTTTGAGTGGAGCTATCCTTTCTATTGTCTACTTTTCACATATTCAAGATAGCGTCAATTTAATTGGCCCTTTAATTGGAATGGTTCCTTATATTCGAAATTTAATGCTATTGAAAAACACTAAAATAGCGGCTGCAAAATGAAAAATTGTTTTATTTTTGCCGGGGAAGCAAGCGGTGATTTGCATGGTAGTCGCTTGATGCGTGCCTTGAAAGAGCAATTCGTTTTTTCCTCTTTAAATGGGGTTGGAGGCCCTCTTATGCGCCTCGAAGGTCTTGAAATTCTTTACCCCATGGAAAAATTTCAAGTCATGGGTTTCACAGATGTATTAAAAGCTTTTCCAAAGCTTTACAAACTATTTTATGCTATTCGAAAACATATCCTTAAAACAAATCCTTCCTGTGTGATTCTTATCGATTACCCGGGATTTAATTTGCGACTCACTAAATCTCTACGCAAAGGTGGATACAAAGGAAAGATTATTCAATTTATCTGTCCTACTGTTTGGGCTCATGGCAAAAAACGTATCGATACAATGGTTAAACATTTGGATTTACTTTTAACCATTTATCCATTTGAAGCTGCATTTTTTTCCCATACCCCTTTAAAAGTACGTTATGTGGGTAATCCGCTAGTTGAAACTGTCAGCAATTATCCCTATAAAGAAAATTGGAAATCTATTTGCGGAATCCCTCACAGTCAAAAATTATTAGCCATTTTTCCAGGGAGCCGAATCGGTGAAATCCAAAGGCATCTTCCTCAGCAATTAGAAATTGCTCAATTATTAATAAAAAATCATCCTTCAATTCATTTCGCTATTTCCTGCTCAAACGACCACCTTCTCTCTTTTATAAAAACCCACATTCATAACTCTTCTCTACAAATGGGTCTAAACATTCATTTAGTTCCCCGCTTTTTTAGCTATGAACTAATGAAAGATTGTCATTGTAGTTTAGCCAAATCAGGCACGGTTACCTTAGAACTCGCTCTCCATCAAAAACCGACTGTTGTGCTTTATACCTTAACGCAATTAAATTATTTATTAGCCAAGTATTGGATGCATTTAAATCTTCCTCATTATTGCATTGTCAATATTTTACTAGGACGAACTGTATACCCTGAATTTATTGGAAAAAAACTCGATATTTATCAAATCTTTAAGCAAATCGAAAAGTTATTTATTAATCAAAACCACTATGACAGCGTTATCGGAGATTGTGCCACTTTACGCCAGCAATTGGGAGATGGTATAGCTTCCAGCCTTGCAAGTCGAGAGATTCAGGAGCTATTAAATGCTAAAAAAATTTAAACAAGGGTGGAAAAATTTCTCTTATCGATGCTTTGCTTTTCTTATTGCGACAATAGGTAAAGCCTTAATTCGTATTTTGTTAGCCACATGTCGTTGGAAAGTTCATGGACTAGAAAAATATATTAAAATTGCCGAAAAAGAAAAATGCATTGTCATGTTTTGGCATAATCGATTAGCGCTTGCTCCTTTTATTCTTTACCACTTGACTCCCCAATTTATTTACGCCGCTTTTATTAGTAATAGTCGAGATGGAGAATTAATTGGAAGAATTGTTCGCTCCTATAAAACAGGCAGAGTCATTCGAGTTCCTCATCATTCTCGACATGAAGCACTACGTGAAATGATTCGACACGTTAATTTTAAAAAATCTATCGCTATTATTACACCAGATGGGCCTAGAGGACCTCGCTACAAAATGAAACCTGGAATTGCTTTGGCAGCCATTGAAACTGGTGCCTATGTGTTCCCTTTGAATTGGACGGCAACCAGCTTTTTTACATTCAAAACTTGGGATCAATTACGACTTCCCAAACCCTTTAGTACAATTGGATTTTTTTTTGGTGAGCCTATTAAATTTAATTCAGATGTTCCTCTGAATATTGCTCAAACCTATCTTCAAAAATCTCTAAAAGAATAACATACATACAAGGCCCAAGAATAATGAGCATTGAAGAGACAAATTGAATGACACAAATTATAAATTTTCGACGTTTAATTCTTGTTTGAGCTGGGAAATAAAATCATTCTGAACAAGTTCAATAGCCCCATTAATCCCATTAAGCATGGCTTGGGAGGAAGATTTACCATGACATTTGACAACGACACTGTCAATGCCACAAACGATAGCTCCGCTATACTCTTCATAGTCAAATTCATCGTGAAGTTGCTTTAAAATAGTTTCTGCTTGTTGTTGAGGAATATCTTTTAAACTATTTTTAAGTTGCTTTAAAAGAAATACTGAAACACCTTCAGAACTTTTGAGAAGAACATTTCCTGTAAATCCGTCTGTAACAAGTACATCGACACAACCTTCAAAGACACCTCTTCCTTCAACATTACCAATAAAATTCATTTTATTTTTAGTTTTTAGTTGTAAATCTTGAAGTAACTGGTAGGCTCGTCTGATTTCTGAAGTTCCTTTTTTAGATTCTAAGCCAATATTCAATAAACCAACTTTTGGCTTTTCAATTCCTAGACAACAACGTTGATAGGCTGCTCCCATTTGAGCAAAGCAAACTAAATGGCGAGCTTTGCAAGAAACATTCCCTCCCACGTCAATGACAACGACATCCCCTCTTTCTGTTGGTAATGTAGCAAGCAAAGCAGGCCTCTTAATTCCCGGCAACATCGGAATTAAAAGAGTCGCTCCCGCTATCAAAGCTCCTGTATTACCTGCAGAAACAAAACCATTTAAACGTTTTTTTCGGATTAATCTTAGGCCAGTGACTAGGGAAGATTTCTTTTTTTCCCGGACGGAAATAACTGGTTCATCGTCCATTTCAATGACGTTAGAGATTGGATAAATTTCAATTCGGCAAGGAGACTGAGACAAAAAAGAGGAAAAAACAGAATTTTCTCGAATTTTAGCGACAACAGGTAGAGTAGCTAACACAACAAAAATGACATTTCTTTGTTTTTGTGCAGCTAAATAAACAGCTTCAAAAAGAGTAATGGGAGAGCTTTCGCTTCCCATTAAATCAATTCCAATACGCAAGCTTATCACTCTTCAAGAGTTTATTGAGCTTCCTGGGTTGTAGGAGTTCGATCAGCATATGTTCCACAAGCTTTGCAGCTGCAGTGAGGAAGACGCGCTGTTCCACAATTACTACAAATAGAAAGGCTCTTTGGTTTTTTTGCGTGATGAGCACGTTTCGAATTTTTACGTGCATTTGACAAACGGTTACGTGGCACTGCCATGGTTAAAGTCTCCTGATCAATTAAACTTATTCTTTCCAATCGAGATTAGCAAAGGGTTGGTACCCATCTTCAATATCTTGCTCATCTTCGGAAGGCTCTTTTAAATATTTTGATACTTCTTGACGTCTTGGACAATTTCCTTCTTCACATTCAGCAAAAGCAGGAACTTCAATTAAAATTGTCTCACGCAAAAGATCTTTAAAATTATAAATGGCCCCTTTAACTTCCGCTAAGGGTTCACTGTGATAAAAATTATCTATTTCAATATTGACTGGAACAGATTCATTGCAAATTGAACAGCTCATTAAAGCTTGAGCTCGAATTTTCCAATTTAATATCAGCTCATCATCTGCCTTGTAAGCAATACCATCTAATTCAATATTCTTTTTAAAACTCAAGTCTTTTTCATGAATATCAATAAAATCAGGGAAAAGGCTTTCATGAATTATTTTTTCATGACCGTCTCTCAATTGATCTACAAAGATCTTAAACTGATCATCCATATTAACTTTATCCCTTAGAAATAAAGGAACTCATTCTAAATGAGTTTTATTTTTTTTGCCAATATATTCTACTTGGATTTCATCTAAATCATGCCTTTCCGAAACGAAAAATTTAATCCCAATACCTTATTTATTTTTTAACTTTGTGTCAGAGATAAGAGGATAAAAAGGCTAATAAAATTCTTAACATCGCCAATATTGCCCCTCTAGTCAATTTTATTTTTTACTAGTCAATAACCTTTTAATCGCTTAATCTTTGTTCTAGACTTTTTAAAATTAACGCAATATTAACGCGAACTCTGTGTTCGCCTAGTAAATTAGATATAATCCTGGTTTACAGAGATAACTCAGATGACCAGCAAAAGCTAACATTATTTATAAAAAGACAAAGACAATCCGTTTCTAAATTTAGCTCTTTCGGAAACTCGGCTGCTCTGGATAAATAGAGATTTTGAATAAATTTGTAATCAAAATGGGAGCTCTAGACTACCAAACAGGATAAACTTCTTTAAAAACCTTGCTTAATCAATGATTTTGAACGGGTTTGGAACAATTTAGTAACAAAAAAGTCAAAAACAAAAAGTGAAGTTTTGAAAAAGTTTTTAGAAATACCCAGACATTTGAATGAGATAAAATTTTGCTTCTAGTTCTGAAAAATTTTAAAGTTATGAGAAGAAAAATTTCAAGATTTTCTCCTATTAAAAAATTGTATGAATTAGCAGAAAGATGAGACAAATAGAAACGTGAACCTGTCTTTCGTCATAAAGACTAAGGTAACGACATGCACGAAATTTTACTTAACATTGAATCTAAAGAAACTCGCTATGCCCTGCTAAAAAATGGTGAGTTACGTGATCTCGTCGTCGAACGTAAAAAAGAGCGGCAGCTAACAGGTAATATTTATCGCGGTCGAGTCAAAAACATTCTTCACAATATTCAATCTGCTTTCATCGACATTAATGAAGGAGAAAATGGATTTATCCATATCTCTGATATCATTGAAAATACCAAAAAGTTTGAACAACTTTTTGATATGGACTTCGACCTCGACTACGATATTAAAGCTTTAAATGAAAAAGAACAGCAAAATTTAGACATTGAACAAGTCATGAAACCGGATCAACCGGTCCTAGTTCAAGTTGTCAAAGAACCAATTGGCTCAAAAGGAGCTCGTTTAACTTCAAATGTTTCTATCGCAGGCCGTTATTTAGTTTTACTTCCTAACTCTTCTCATCGCGGAGTTTCTCGCAAAATTGAAGATCGAGTTGCTCGTGAAAGACTAAAAAAACTCATTCGCGCTTTTGAAATGCCACAAGACATGGGCCTAATTTGCCGAACAGCTAGTGCTAGTGCTACTCAAGAAATGCTCATAGCCGAAGCTCATGACCTTTTGCATAACTGGCAAACAATCATGGAAAACTTTAAAAAGGCAACAGAACCAACTCTTTTATACGCCGAATCTGATCTTATTAAAAAAGCGGTCATTACCGCCATAGACAAACGTTATGACCGCGTTTTAGTTGATGATTATGCCACCTATCAAACTTGTAAACGGCTTTATAGTCGTTATGCCAGCGAACATGCTTTACGAATCGAGTATTATCGGGATAAAGTTCCCATGTTTGAACGTTTTAATGTAGAGCGAGAAATTGAAAAAACCTTACGAAGAAAAATTTGGCTTCCTAGCGGCGGATATCTTTACTTTGATCGTACTGAAGCCATGTACACAATTGATGTTAACTCAGGCCGCAGTACTAATAACAAAACTGATGTGGAAGAATCTTTAGTTAGAATTAATTTAGAAGCAGCTGAAGAAATTTCTAGACAATTACGATTACGCAATATTGGTGGATTAGTCATCTGCGATTTTATCGATATGCGTCTAAGAAAAAATCAACGACGTGTTCTAGAAAGATTAAAAGATTGTATGAAAGAAGATTCTGCTAAATGTACAATTTTGGGAATGAGCGAATTCGGCTTAGTGGAAATGACCAGACAGCGCAATAGAGGCTCTTTATTGCAAACTATTTTTACTGGCTGTCCCTACTGTGCTGGTAGTGGTATCATCAAATCTCATGAAAGCTTATCTATCGAAATCGAACGAGCTTTCAAAAAAATTGTCGCTTATCACGAACAATTTGCTCTCAAACTTGTCGTTCATCCTGAATTAGATCGGTATTTAAATATTATTGATAAACAATATTTGTTCAGGCTGGCAACCGACTGTAATGCACATCTTTCTTGTGAAGTCGATGATCGCTTACACCTCAATGAATACCAATTTTATTCGACAATTACCAATAAACGAATCGAGGTTTAATTGGGTATGGTCAAACCGATCGTAGATCTTGCTAAGTATCTTGAGAAAGGAATCCTAAAGCCCCCATTCGCAGCAATCATTGAACATTTTCATGATAGTTATTTACTGGCAACTAAACATTCCTGCTCCCTTGAAACAAGCCATCGTTTATTTATGCAATTATTTGAGCTGGCCATGAAACAAAGTGAAAATCCTTATCAATTCGAAATTTTTCACCAATCTATCCGCTCACCTTTTGATTATTATCAATTTGGACTAGATTTCATTCGTCCTCTTATCAATTTTGAAAAATCGACTGTTTTAGGCCGTGAACAACTTGCCAAAATTTGTCAACAGATGGCGCAAGGGGATAATGTTATTTTGTTAGCGAACCACCAAACAGAACCCGATCCTCAGATACTAAGCTTAATGCTTGAAAATATTGATAAAAAGTTAGCAACAGAGATGATCTTTATTGCGGGTCATCGCGTTATAAGCGACCCTCTTGCTATTCCCATGAGTATGGGCCGTAATTTATTATGTATTTATTCAAAAAAACATATCTCCCATCCTCCTGAGAAAAAAACCCAAAAAGTTTCTCATAATCAGCGAACGATGAGAAAAATGAGCGAATTGCTCAGCGAAGGAGGACGCTGTATTTACGTGGCTCCAAGTGGAGGCCGGGATAGGCGCAATTCTGAAGGACAGATTACCATAGCTCCCTTTGATCCGCAAAGCCTTGAAATGTTTTGGTTAATGGCTCAGCAAGCAGACCATCCCACTCATTTTTATCCCCTTTCTCTTCACACATATGATCTTATGCCTCCTCCTAAACACGTTGAAAAAGAATTAGGAGAAAAAAGAACTGCTCAATTTTCTCCTGTCCACCTAGCATTTTCTGCAGAAATAGACATGAAACGTTTTTCAGAAAGTGAACATCTCGATAAAAAAACAAAAAGAAACAAACGAGCAGAATTTATTTGGAAAATTGTCCGAAGAAATTATGAGCTTTTTAACTAGCTAATCATTCAGTTCTAAAAATGATAACCACTCAGTACATAAACTGGGATTGGGCATTGTCCCGGAACAACGTATTCAAACAAATGAAATTGATCATAGTATTCAATGGACTTTATCAAATCCTAAAGAAGAAAATCAGAGACGATTCTAACATTACTTTCTCAACAGTTTTAAACCAAATTTAAATCAAAATTTGATTGAAAATGCTCGTCAACACCTTATTTAGGCAAATAAAGTATTTTTTTATATGTCAATAAATTGGTTAGTAAATATCCTTTTAAAGCAGCATTACAAACCTAAACTTTGGGTTATTTAATGAATGATACAACTTTAACTCATGCAATTTCAACTATCTTAAAAAATTATTACCGTTATTATGTTTGATTTAGGAAGTCCTTCCTCTCTTTTGTATGGTCAAAATGACTATCAAATCATTGAAGACCGCACTAAACTTGCTATTTTAACTTCCTCATTTTCTAAAAGACAAACTTTTAAATTCGTCTTTCTAACGGTTTAGAAAATTACTTAATTTCAGATCCTGATGTTACCTAGGACTCGCTCATTTCTTAGAACATATGTTATTTTAGGAACTGGAAAATACCCTATTGAGTCTGATTATGATAAATTTATTCGGTCGAATGGAGGCAATCAAACGCTTACACCGCATGCGATCACACATTTTATCTTTTTTCTATGAAGCATCATGCTTTCCCAGAAGCTTTAGATCGATTTTCTTCATTTTTTAAACACCTTTATTTAATCCCTCTGGAATAGTAAGAAAGCTTAATGCTATTGAACAAGAGTTTTTAAAAACCTTAATTTTGTTTTGCCTAACCAAACTTACCAAATTGATGTCTCAATTAAAAACCCTCTAACGCAGCTTTACTTGCCCTTGAAAATGATTTTTTTTATTCAAAACAAAAGCTGCTCAACAATTTTTTTCTCAAGCAATCGCCAGTGATTTTTTTGCAGCCTTGCGAACAAAACAACAAACCGGTTATTTAATTTTTAATACAGCTGAAGGATTCAATCAACAACTCTTTACCCTTTTTCCTGTGCAATTCAATACGCATGATCCACAAGATTTGCTATTTCGATTTGAATTATTTTTAGAAGTTTTCTTAACCGATATAGAGCAAAAAGCTTTAAATCAATCAAATTTTGAAAAAATTAAAAATGGATTGCTAGAAAAACTTAACTATCCTCCTCAAAATCTTCAAGATATGGGAAACCTTTTAAAGACATTGACATTTAAATATGAAGGTGACTTTGATAGGGTTACTAAGGGCATTCAAGGATTTAAAGAGCTCCATTACGAAGACTTTTTAGAAATTGTCACGCAATTAGTAGGAAAAGACAATAAAAGACGACTAGCAATTTTAGTCAAAGCAACTTCGGCTCCTAAAAGACTTTTATTTACATCATTAAAAGAAGAAGAGCTCAAAGAAAGAAGCACTTATAACCATTTGGATTAAATATGGCTGATTCATGGCACTGGATATTTTTTAATGTATTCATTCTTCTACTTCTCGCTTTAGATCTTTATCATTTTTATTACAAACCCCATAGCATCAAATTTAAAGAGGCTGTTTTAACTTCTGTGGGTTGGGTAGCAATTGCTTTTTTGTTCAATGCTTGGCTTTATTACCATTTCGGCTCTGAAACAGCGATTAATTTTTTTACAGGATATTTATTAGAAAAATCCTTAAGTGTGGATAACCTCTTCATTTTCTTACTGATTTTTACACATTTTAAAGTTCCTAATGATTGTAAACACCGTGTTCTTTTTTATGGAGTACTAGGAGCCATCTTCATGAGAGGCTTGCTAATTTGGGGTGGAGTTTCCCTAGTTCAACGATTTGATTGGATGTTCTATTTGTTTGGCTTGTTTCTTATTTATACCGGAATAAAAATGGGGCTCTCAAAAGAAATTAATCTCAAATTAGAAGAAAATCGTATCTATCTTTTTTTAAAAAAAATGATTGGAATGACTTCGGACTATCATGCACAATCTTTTTTCGTAAAAATAGGTGGTAAGTGGATAGCAACTCCCCTTTTTCTAGTAGTCCTATTAATTGAATTTGCAGATTTAGTATTTGCCATTGATTCTATTCCTGCCATCCTAGGTATTACAACGGATCCCTTTATTGTTTATACTTCGAACGTCCTAGCTATTTTAGGTCTTCGTTCCCTCTTTTTTGTTTTAGAGGGTATGATGCAACGTTTTTATTTACTTCACTATGCATTGGCTTTCATTTTGACTTTCATTGGTTTTAAAATGTTATTAGCAAATCTCTTTCACATCCCTACATTTATAGCCTTGGGGATTTTATTATTAGCTCTGCTATGTGCTGTGATAGGCTCTTTTTTATTTCCAATTTCGCAAGAAGAAATCAAACAAAATGAAAAATAGTTGTAAAAAAGAAACATTCTAAGAATAACTAATCAAGCTCAAATAGATATGACAAGAAACCTTAAAAAATCGTTTATAAATTTATTACTTACACTTAGAAAAGATAGATAGACTTGAAAATTTGGAAAAATATTGAAATTAATTCAAATACATATTAAAATATTAATTAAGTATTAATTTGGAGTTTTATATGAGTTTAGAACAAAAAATGGAGGAAAAATTTCATTCAACTCAAGTAAAAATGAAAGAAATCTCCGTAGGCATGGGAAAATTAGAATCGGAGTACCAAAAGCTTTTGAAAGATTTGGGGCTTTCTAGTGAAGAAGTTCATGAATTCGCTTCTAATGCATCCAATTATTCCGCTCCTATATGGGAACAACTGCAAAATGAAAAAAAACAATTAGATGAAAAATTAAATCTAAATCTAAACAACGTAAGAGACCCTTTAAAAGTAAAAAAAGCTTTTTCGGATCACGCCACTATCCAATCTCACTGGATTTACGTCCGCTAATTTTCAAAACTTAAATCATAAAATTTGCTAATCTAATATTTATGTGCATATCCATTCAACCATTCAATCTTAGTCATGCACAAAACAATAAATTTTTCAAAAGCTTGCACATCAACAAGTTAATTTTTTCTTCTCGTCTGACAGTTTATATCTTCTGCATAATTTGAAACATGTGCTTTCTAAACCCATGCTTAATATGATATGAAAGGCTAAATTGAGCTTAATCAAATTATATTATTGCGCAGATGATATTTGAAAGTCTTTTGATAAAAGTAAAAGTTAGATAACCAGACAGGATAAAGCGGGGACCCAACCTAAATAATTGATTACAGGTGGCGATGACAATTGTGATTTTATTTTATCAATGAATAAATCTAAGCTATTGCTTTAGAGTTACTGAGACGCTAGATTAATCCATGTAATATCCCAGTTACCTCATAAAATCTAGGCTTAAGCCATTGCAAAATCTTTATTGATAAAGAATTTGCTCATTTTAAATTTTAATATCCTTACTTTATTTGAAATATAGTTTACGGGAATATTATTCTTATTAATCAAAGGAACAAGGTTCTTCAAAAGAAATAAGCTGCGAAAATTAAACATCTTTTTCACTTTAGCCAAGCAGACAATTCAGTAGAAAGTGAATAAATTCAGCATTTTCAACCACTTAAATTTTGAATCAGTAAGATTTTGCAAAGATAGCATCTAATGTTGCCTCTCGTCCTGTCAAAATGCAGCGCCCTTTTGTTCCACTTTGCTTCACAGGTAAGCAACGAATCGTGACTTTTAAATCGCTTAACATTTCTTCAGTGACCGGATCTCCACACCACTTTGCTAAAACAAAACCTCCATGAATTTCAGGTTTTTCTTCATTCTTAGGAGTAAAAAAAGCACGCATTTCTTCAAAAGTTTCTAAATGACGATAAATATGCTGATCTCTGTAAGTAGCTGCTTGAACGTAATAGTTACGCTGAATGTCTTCTAAAATTGAAGCAGCTTGCTGCACAATTTGGTGTTTGGGCAACGATTGTTTATTTTTAGGAGACTGATCTCTTCTTGCTACCATCACAGCTTGCTCATTGACATCTCTTGGCCCAACCTCTAAACGTAGCGGGACCCCTTTTTTAACCCACTCCCAATTTTTCTCTCCGCCTCGTTTATCTCTTTTATCAATATGAACGGTTAAAGGTTTGCCGTAAAAAATTTGTTTTCTCAATTCAGCCGCCAAACTTTCAGCATATGCGAGAACTTGAGCTTCTAATTCAGGTTTAGGGATGACTGGAACAATCACAATTTGTTTATGGGCAATACGGGGAGGAAGTCTCAATCCATCATCATCTCCATGACACATAATTAAACTTCCAATCAATCGCGTTGTCATTCCCCAAGATGTCGTATAAGCATATTCTAATTGCCCTTCCATATTACTAAAGCGAATATTAGAACCTTTAGCAAAATTTTGCCCTAAATAATGAGAAGTACAGGATTGTAAAGCCTTACGATCTTGCATCATGGCTTCTAAAGTGAAGGTATTTTCAGCGCCAGGAAATCTTTCTCCCGGAGACTTTTCTCCGACAATCACAGGAATAGCTAAGACATCTTCAACAAAAGAGCGATAGACTTCTAACATTGTCATTGTTTCTTGTAAGGCTTCTTCATGTGTTGCATGCGCAGTATGCCCCTCTTGCCATAGAAATTCTGTCGTCCTTAAAAAGATGCGCGGGCGCATCTCCCATCGAACAACATTCGCCCATTGATTAATTAAAAGAGGTAAATCACGATAAGATTCTACCCAACGAGAAAAAGAATCTCCAATGATTGTTTCCGAGGTGGGCCTCACAATTAATGGCTCTTCTAAAGGACCGGCAGGGATTAAACGACCGTCCTTTTCTTCTAAGCGATGGTGCGTCACAACGGCACATTCTTTAGCAAAACCTTCTATGTGCGCCGCTTCTTTTTCTAAAAAACTTAAGGGAATGAAAAGAGGAAAATAGGCATTCTCATGTCCAGTCTCTTTAATCCGATCGTCTAACTGCCGCTGAATGTTTTCCCATATTCCATAACCCCAAGGTTTGATCACCATACTGCCCCGCACAGGTGAATTTTCAGCGAGATCCGAGGCTTTAACGACTTGCTGATACCATTCTGGATAGTCATTTTCTCTTGTGGGTGTAATAGCAGTTTTATCTTTTGTACTTGTCATGGTTTTCTCATTATGCTTTTGATAAAAAATGCTAGTCTATAATATTTCTAAAAAATTAACATCCAAATTCAATTCTCGCTTAAAATTATGTTCGTCTTCTTTTACCAATTCTAGTCTGCAAAATATTTTAAGAATCAGCCTTGTCAGTTATGGATATCTGTTATTAGATAAAGCTAGTTGAATGACTTCTTGTAATTGTTTTTCTAGATCCAAGTGACGGGAAAAAATTCGATGATCAATTTCAGTGACGGGACGTAGATGATTCAAGGAGTTACTAATAAAAATAGTAGCTTCGTTTGGGATATCTTCTATGCCTCCTTTAAAAAAATGGATAGGAAACTTCAAATATTTGATGAGGTTAGTTAAAAAGATCCCTTGTAAATATGAAAGGCTGGGATCGGGGATATATAATTGACAATTCTTTATCCAAAATAAATTCGAAAAAGCAGTTTCTAACAAATAAGCTTCACAATTACAGACCACCGCATCGTCATATCCTTTTAAATTTGCATAATCATAAACATATAATCGATCAAGATAGGATAATGATTTTAAATGTGCTGTCGGTTTAACGATGGGACTGGGATATAAAGTTAGCCGACAAGGAG
Source organism: Candidatus Protochlamydia sp. W-9 (assembly GCF_001950615.1). NCBI lineage: Bacteria > Pseudomonadati > Chlamydiota > Chlamydiia > Parachlamydiales > Parachlamydiaceae > Candidatus Protochlamydia > Candidatus Protochlamydia sp. W-9. The sequence goes on along the minus strand of NZ_BCPZ01000182.1, from coordinate 25,490 downwards.
TAAATGGTTCCAATTTGTACGATTGTAAAGTTAATAATTGAATAGAGGATTGTCGTAAGGGAAGAGATAAATAACGTTCATCTCCCCCTGTAATCATCATTTTTAAACGCCAAATCCCTTTGTGAGCCAAATTTAACCTGATTAACTCTTCTATCCATTTAAAATCTAATCGAGGAAAAATGAGCCGTAATTGGTGGCATTGATGGACTAATCTTTCTAAATGAGATTGCCAAAACTCAACTTGCCCTTGCTCAACTCGCAAGGTTGTAAAAAGGCCATCTCCAAATAAAAATCCTCGATCTGTGATAGGGATACTTGCTTGATTTTCTGGCATTAATTGGCCATTTAGACAAACCCATTTATTGGCCATTAGCGGTACCAAAATCCAATTTACGCCTAACTGGTTTTTGGGGGTTAGCAACCAACTGCGTCCGACTAATGCGTGGCGTTTCTGCTGAATCGTCTATTTCTGATATTATTTGAGGCGTTGGATTTGGCCTAACGTGAGGAAATTTATTTAAAATCGTTTGAGAAGGACTTGGGGAAAGGCCAATACTATCATTTTTATTTTGAGTCACAAAAACCAATTGCTTGACAAGTAAACTAATTCCCAAAGAGGCTACCCAAGCACAACTTGTTCCGTGAACAACTGCATTAAATGCTGGAGGTAAAATGGGTTTAAAATAATTATAACAATAAAGCGCCACGAATGCTAATATGGCTCCTCTAGCAATGATTTCTATCGTTTCCCAATAGTGCCTTTCCGCTTGTGCAAAGTGAGCACTGAATTGTAAGGTCGTTAATCCCCATAAAATAGAATCCAATTGTTTAAGTCTGCTTGAAATTTCCATTTATGACCTTATTTATATACATACAAATTAAATTCTTTACTTCAAACAATCTAAAAATTTGTTGAATCTTACTATTTGATTAAATTAATAAACAAATTTTATTTTTCTGCATTTTAAATACAAAGACTTAAATGCATTTAAGTCTTTAGTACTCGAAATAATGAGTCACCCTTAAAAAGAGTTTCTGCATATTCATTAATTGGATCAGAATCGATAACAATTCCACCCCCCACTTGGAAGCTAATGTAATTGTCTTTAAATACCAAAGTTCGAATCGCAATATTCAAATCAAAATCTCCTTTTCCTGTCATATATCCCATTGAACCTGTATAAATACCCCGTGATCGATTTTCTAATTTTTGTATACATTCCATCGCTTTCAATTTGGGACAACCGGTAATAGAGCCACCTGGAAATGCGCTACGGATAATTTCTAAAGATTTTAGATGCTTTAAAGCGATAGAACGAATAATTGAAATCAAGTGATATACGTTCGTATAGGCCTCACAACGCCACAAATCAACCGTTTTAACACTGCCAATTTCACTGATTTTACCTAAATCATTGCGCATTAAATCTGTAATCATTAACAGCTCAGCTTTTTCTTTTTCAGATGAGAGTAATCTTTCTTTGAACAATTGATCTTCTTCAAAATACCCACCTCTTTGTATTGTTCCTTTAATTGGGCGCGTTTCTAATAGCCTTTCCTTTTTTTGCAAAAATCTTTCAGGAGAGCTTGATACAATTGTATAATGATCTGCTTTCAAATAAGCGGAAAAGGGAGCGGGATTGATTTCTATTAATTGACGAAAGACGTCAAAAGGTCGCAGGACACCTTCAAATGTAAATTCTTGGGATAAATTAATTTGGTAAACATGTCCCGAAAAAATCCACTCTTTTGCCTCATCAATCATCTTTAAATAAGTAAGTTGACGATTTGAAAGAGAAAAGTTTTTTAATTGAGCTTCTGTTTTTTGTGAAGTTCGAGAAAAAAAATTAAAGCCATCACTTTCCCACCAATTTTTATCAGAAAGTTTTTCAACCCAATGTTGATGTAAAGGATTTAGTGTTTGGCCAGTAAAATCGGCTATTTTAAGGATAGCCTGTTGGTTAGAATGGTTGTAGATAATTGTAATTGCGCATTTTTGCCACATGGCATCAGGTGTCCATTCATGAGATTGGCAAAATAATTGTACATCAGGATCGGAAGAAAATCCCATTTCATAACCAAAAAATCCAAAAGCGTAGTTTTCAGAGTTATTTTCTAACGAATCAAAAAAAAATTTTTGAAGAGCTTCCCAAGGATTTTTTATCTCTTGCTGGAAGATCTGTTGCTTTGTTTTATGGATCACTTGCCGATCTTTTACAATCACAATCTCAATCGGAAAAAGAGATAAAAAAGAATGCTCAGAGGAGTCAAATTCACCTCCAGAAAAAAGCAAGCAAGTTCCTTCAAACTCCGCAAAAAAATCTGCAACAGCTAATAATAGATCTTTTTGAAAAAATGAAGGTAAGATAAAAGAATTAAGCATCTTATACCAATTGCAAAAGTAACGGTATAAATTCAATGTTCACCCAAAGCATAAAATAGAGCGATGAGTGAATAAAGTTTCTAAAAAAATTTACGCGTCTTTTTGATGAGAAATTATTCGTTTTCTAATTCTTCTGGAATTTTCATATTATGATAAACAGCGTCGACATCTTCAAGCTCTTCTAACCACTCGATCAACGCCAAGTTATCTTTAGCAGTTTCTACACTACATTCCACATAAGTTCTGGGAATCATTTCAAGTTCGGCTTCTTCGCAAGCAAATCCTAAGTGGTTAATAGCATCTTTCACACTATATAAATGGGATGGATCTGTAGTAATAATAAAAACATCATTATCTACTTCGAAATCTTCTGCACCAGCTTCGGTAGCAGCTAGAAACAACTCCTCTTCAATCGCATTTTTCTTACTAATTTGTAAGATCCCTTTACGATCAAAATTAAATGTGACAGCGCCTGGAGTAGCTACCGTCCCTCCACGCTTATTTGTCGCTATGCGCATGTCAGAAGAAATTCGATTTTTATTGTCTGTCATTACATCGACCACAATTCCGACTCCCCCATGCCCATATAATTCATAAGTCATTTCATGATAATCTTCTTGATCTGCACTAGATGCTTTTTTAATATTTCGATCAATGTTTTCATTGGGCATATTGGCATCACGCGCTTTTTGCAAGGCTAGCCTAAGACGGGGGTTGTTTTTTTGGTCTGCTCCTCCTAATTTAACTGCACTAATAATTTCTTTCGCGATTCGAGAAAAAATCTTTCCCTTTTTTGCATCCGCTTTACCTTTACGATGCTTAATGTTTGCCCATTTACTATGACCTGCCATGAAAGAACCTTATACGATTTAAGAATTTATCTTTGCGAATTATATACAAGAATAAGATGAATTAAATAAATAATTCTGATTATCTTTAATCCATTGCTGAGCCATTTTATAATGCTTAAATTGCTTCTCTCTCTCTTTAAATGCTTTACTATGAATATGTTTTTGCCCTTTTTCATCGACGTAGGTGGGACACACATAATGTAACATTTCATGGTAAACAACAAAAGATACAAAGTAATAAGGAAAGTAATTGTTATCTAGCATCCGATTAATTTTAATCAGCTTTAAAGGGTCGTGAAATAACCCAAAAGTAATGCGATTAGGTCGATGTTTTTTTTTCTTAGATTTTCCAAACCAGGTAATATGTAATTCTAATGCATTATTGAAATATTCTTCATTTAATTGAGCATAGATACTTTTCAAATCATGCACAGAACCCTTTGCTTGGAGTTTACTCAAATCTAGTTCGTGAGAGTAATCTAGCTTTTGTAAATTATCCTCAATATAAGCTTTAATGCTGGGAGCAATTTTTTTATGCTCTCCTTTGAGATAACAACCTAGTGCTTGCATGACATTTAAAGGAGCTTGTAAGAACATGCGATGAAGAGAAACTTTTGCGCAGTCAGGCTCCCATTTAACGCTTAACATCGTTGAACGATTATCATTGATTTTCAACTGTAATTTCATACCGGCACTATTTTCAAGCTTTTGCTGAAAAGTTTGCGTTAATTGAGAATCGTTTATCATTATTTATATAAATCTCTCCATAAAAACGCGTCCACCATATCCTTCGTTTTCTTTAATCCAATTATTTTGCTCCCCAAAAATTTTAAAGCCAAAACGCTCATAGAGACTAATGGCCGCTTGGTTCCCTTTATAAACTTGAAGATGAAGCAACTCGATTTTGAATTTCTCTTTTGCTAAATGAATAATACTATTCATCAAATAGGTGCCGATTCCCTGTCGATGAAAATCACGCGCCAAAATAATCCCGAATTCACACTGGTGGGCTAATCTGCGATAAGGCTGAAGATAAAGAGTTGCGATTCCGCAAGGAATGCCATCTTTAAGAATCGTTAAACTACATTTATAACGATAAAAAACAATCCATCTCATGACAGCATCATCAATTTCTAATTCATCATACATAGGAAACCAACGCCGAATTTCTGGATCCATCAACCATTCTTTAAGGTATTTAGCATCTCCAGATTCCGTATAGCGCACTTCAATCCCAGTAGGAATCGCCTTTGAACTATCCATCAGCCAAACTCCTTTAAATAAGCGTTAACAAATTCATCTAATTCACCATCCATCACGGCTTGTATGTTACCACTTTCAGCTTTCGTCCTTGTGTCTTTAACAAGCGTATAAGGTTGAAAAACATAATTGCGGATTTGGCTACCCCAAGCGTTTTCTTTTTTTTCCCCTTTTAGATTATTTAGGGCTTTTTCACGCTCTAACACTTCCATTTCATATAACTTTGAACGAAGCATCTGATAACAAGCTTCTTTATTTTGTACTTGACTTCGTTGAGTTTGACAAGAAACAACAATTCCTGTAGGCATGTGGGTTAAACGTACAGCAGAATCTGTTTTGTTTACGTGCTGCCCTCCAGCTCCTGAAGATCTAAAAGTATCGACTCTAACATCCTCAGGTTTAATTTCAACTTGAATGTCAGTAGTTATTTCTGGAGAAACATCCACTGATGCAAAACTGGTATGCCTCTTAGCATTACTGTCGAAAGGGGAAATGCGCACTAAACGATGTACGCCTTTTTCAGCTTTGCTATAACCATAAGCATAAGAGCCTTGAAAACGCAGAGTAATACTTTTTAAACCAACCACGTCTCCATCGACAAAATCGATAATTTCAATTTTCCATCCCTTCTTAGCCGCCCAGCGTTGGTACATCCTCGACAACATCTGAGCCCAATCACAAGCTTCTGTTCCCCCAGCTCCTGAATTAATCGTCAAATAGCAATCTTTGTTATCCATTTCTCCAGATAACATCCGCTGAACTTCTAAATCTCCCAGCACTTTCTCAATAGAATCTAAATCTCTTAAAAGTTCTTCAATAAAAGATTCTTCATTTAATTCATAGGCTTCAGGAAGTAACTCTTTGCAATTCTCAAATTTTGTTTTAAGTTCCTGATAAGGGACAGTCCAAGCTCGCAAATCACGGCATTCATTAATAATTAATTGCGCTTGTTCAGAATTATTCCAAAACGAGCTTTCTCCCATTAATGTCTCTAATTCTTTTACCCTAGCTTCCTTCGCAGCCAAGTCAAAGATACCTCCACATGTGAAGAAGGCGTTCTTCGATTCCTTTTACTTTCAATTCAGCTTCATTATTCATCTCTACCTCATTTGAAAAACCTTTATCTAGCCAATTAATTTTATTATTCAGCCCCATTAAATTTAAATGATTTTTTATTTTAGTGGTAATAATTAACATTAACTATTTATAATTCATTAACAGACAAAACATTATAATTTAAATTAAAAATAAATTCATTATTTATCCGCTCCCAAAGAAAAAACTTTTGAAAATATTTTCTTCAGAATGGTGGGATTAAAGATCTTGCTTTGTTTATTATTTGTTAGTAAAATTAATCAATAAAGAATTTTTTTATTCTAACAACAAGCACAATTTTAAAATCTATTAATATGTATAAAGGAATCGTTCTTGTACTAAGCGCCTGTTTATTATGGGGGCTTATTTTTGTGATTCCAGATTTATTGATTAGTTTTACACCTCTTGAAGTTGCTTTGGGCCGTTATTTTTGTTTTGGTTTTATTTCTTTTATTATCATGCTTTGTCAAGGAATCAACAAATGGCTTGCCATTCCAAAAATGATTTGGATACAAGCCCTAATTTATGCTTTAGTGGTTAATATTTTTTATTATTTTTCACTGGTCCTGGGTTCAAGATATTCAAACGCTTCCACAATCACTCTTCTTTTAAGTTTAAGTCCTATCACGCTAGCGCTTTACGGGAACTGGCACCATCAAGAATGCTCTTTTAAACAATTAATTTTGCCAAGTTTGATTGTTATTGTAGGACTTGTTTTAGTCAATTACTCTGCCATTAATAACTTATGCACAACTTCTTGCCATACCTATTTATTCGGTCTCGGTTGCGGAATTTTTTCGCTATTTTCCTGGAATTGGTACGTTTTATCCAACGCAAAATTTCTCAAACAGCACCCAGAAATTCCACCCAGTGATTGGGCAACACTTCTTGGGCTAGCAACTCTATTTTGGGTACTGCTTATCATCTCTTTTTCTTTGATTGTCATAGACAAAAATTCTCTAAACAAATTTTTTGTCTTTGATCGCCCTCTTCAAGAATTTTTAATAGGAAGTTGTATTTTAGGATTTTTTTGTTCCTGGATTGGCGCTTATTTATGGAATAAAGGGAGTCAGGAAATTCCCATGACATTAGCTGGTCAACTAACCATTTTTGAAACAATTTTTGGCTTGATTTATGTCTATTCCTTTCATCGCCGCTTTCCAACTGTTTGGGAAGGAGTGGGAATGATTATTCTTTTATGGGGAACTTTTTTTACTTTGCAAACATTTAAGAAAGGGCAGATAATGGCTCCTACTCATTGAGGCAATTTGGACAATTCCCGAATTGGTTTATTTAATTTAATCTATCCATTAAAAATTTTTAATTTGTCGTTTCAAAGTAAGATTTATCATTTCTGGATTTTCAAATTCTTCAAAAGCCGCGATATTTTTTTATAAATTTACAAATGCATTTTAACGAGCTATGAATAAAAAGTTTATTGGCCACAAAACTTCCATTGTCATTCTAAATGTTTATGAAATTCGATTTCATTACCAAGTCCCGTCCGGTAGTGAGTAAAATTACAAAATACCATGTGTTAAATTTATTTATTCGAGGCAATCTGGTTTAAATCAGCATTGACCAAATCTTATTTCAAAAAAATTGTTAAGCAGAAAAAAATATGGGAAAGGTTCGAATAAATAGCCCTTGTTGTTTTGTGTAGTTTCTTAAAATAATTAACCAAATTTATTATCTAAAAATATCTCTTTAACAACTTATCTTAAGTTAAATATTTGCAAAATAGGAGATCTGGAATAAAATTTGATCATCTATAATTTTTATCAAACCCTAAAAAATTTAAGTTTTCAACTTGATTGAAGGCCTTTCCATCACTCCAGTCAGTAAATTAAGCGAGTAAGATGGCATGGCTTGAATTAAGTTCACTTTTTACCCTAATTGTATTTTTTTTATTCAGCGAATTTAGGAAAAAATCACAACGATTCTATTTTTAAAAAATTAAGGAGTTTGTAAAAATTTTTAGTTAAAACCCTGAATTTTGGATTCATACGTGAATTTGAGCATCGTAGATACTTTTTTGTAGGGAGATAAATATCCTTCGTTTAGAGTAAAAAGGCAGCGCAAGCAATCATTATGTTGATTAGCCTGTTTTTTTGTTTTTTCCAAAATTCAGGCTCACAGGAGAATTATCAGTTATGCCACAAGCGACTTTGCCTAAAACATTCCCGGCCTTTTTTTGGTTTTTTTTAAAAAAGCAATGGAAATGGCTTCTATTTGCACAAATATTCAGTTTCGCATGGTCACTTGACCATACGTTGTGGCCTTACGTTATCATGACATTAATCGATACAATTACTAATTTTGCTGGACCACAAGCTGAAGTATGGCACGCTCTAGCGAAACCCATTATTATGGGTATTTCCTTGTGGTTAGGCGTTGAAATTTCTTTCCGCCTAGCTGGCTTTATAATCGCTTACATTGTTCCTAAAATTGAAGCTGATATTCGAATGAGTATGTTTCAATATGTGATGCATCATTCTCATCAATATTTCAGTAGCCATATGGCTGGTTCTATCGCAAATAAAATTGCTGACTTGCCGCAAAGTTTAACTAGACTTCTCACACTGATTGTCCAACTCTTTTTACCTGCTTGCTTAGCTCTAATAATATCAACAACTATGTTTGCATTTATCAACCCATTCTTTGCCCTCATTTTAATTAGTTGGGTGATTATTCATATGGGAATCTGCCTTGCCTTCTCTAAAAAATGTGATGATTATTCGAACACTCATGCAGAATCTCGAACACTTCTTTCAGGAAAAATTATTGATAGCTTATCGAATAATGCGAATATTCGTTTATTTTCAAAAAGCCAATTCGAAGCTAGTTATTTGTCATTTTTCCAAGAAGATGAGTTAAACAAACATTGGCGATCTCTGTTTTATATGGAGAAAATGAAAATTGCTTTAGGCATTGCTTGTTTTTTGGGTGCCTGCATCGCACTTAACTGGTACATGCTATACAGTTGGCAACAAGGCGAACTCTCCGCTGGTGAAGTTGTTTTCATTTTTAATACAACATGGAACATTACTATCATGGCTTGGTTAGCTGGTTTAGAACTCCCGCAAGTTTTTAAAGAAATTGGTATTTGCAAACAAGCTTTGACAGTTATTCAAGATACTCATGATATTATAGATAGCCCTTTCGCTGAGCAGCTTACCATCCATCAAGGAGAAATTATCTTCGATAATGTGACATTTCGTTACCAAAAACAACAAAGCCTCTTTCAAAACATGAATATTACGATCGAAGCTGGCCAAAAAGTAGGACTTGTTGGATTTTCAGGGTCGGGTAAAACAACTTTTATCAATCTCATTCTAAGAAATTACGATATTGAAAGTGGACGTATACTTATCGATAATCAAGACATCTCTAAAGTCACTCAAGCTTCTCTTAGAGGGCAAATCTCAATTATTCCACAAGACCCTACTCTTTTTCATCGCTCATTAATAGATAATATTCGTTATGCCAGACCAGATGCAACAGATGAAGAGGTCATCGAAGCTTCTAAACAAGCTCATTGCCATGAATTTATTTTGAAGCTTCCCGATAAATATCAGACACTCGTCGGAGAAAGAGGCTCAAAATTATCTGGGGGTCAACGCCAAAGAATTGCCATTGCTCGCGCGATTTTAAAAAATGCTCCTATTTTAATTTTAGACGAAGCCACTTCAGCTTTAGATTCTGTCACTGAAAGAAACATTCAAGAAGGACTAGAATTTTTAATGAAGGATCACACAAGTCTTGTGATTGCTCATCGCTTATCAACATTGTCGGGTATGGATCGTATCCTAGTTTTTAAAGAAGGAAAAATTATTGAAGATGGCACCCACGAAGAGCTTATTCAAGCGAACCAACATTACGCGAATATGTGGGAGATGCAAGTAGGAGGCTTCTTAATAGACAATTACGATGAGTTAGAAGATGAAGAAAGTGAAATAGATTCATCTGTTCATTAATAACCTGGACAATTGTTCCGGTTATTAAAGCCCGTTCTAAATTCTTCAAACCTTCTATAGTTTCAATTTCGATGAATAAACAAATTAATTGATCTGTCATTCTTAATGTTTTCTTCTTTTTAAGGAATGAACACATGTGTCATTGAAGTGAAATATTCAATTAAACTTTCCGCTAAGCAAGTAATCGATAACGTTTTAACCTAGCTATAATTCCTTCTAATAAACCTTTTAATTGAATAAAAATTCTTTCGTCCAAAGCTCTCATTTGTTTTCCTTGGCAAAATGGTTATGAAAAAGACACTCTCAAAAAAAGTCATTTTTTAATAAAAAATTCAAGTAAGGTTCTTTCTTGTTCATTCAAGGAGGATTATATGGTTGCTCTAAAAGCTGGAACAAAAGTGCCTTCCTTAACTCCTTACAGGGCCTAATTACTTACTACCTCTTTATGAATTTGTAGAAAACCTCTTAAATTTTTGCCCTTTATCCCACTTAATTGAAGTCCTGCTCTGCAGCAATCCACTAACGTTATATAATGAAGTTATAGAGAAATTTAAACGGTTTAAAGCACAATTTGTTGAAATTTCTGTCGCGGAAATTTGTTCCCATTTAGCTTTTTTCCACCAAAAATAATTAGGTTTTCCATTATTGTCAGATTTTAAGCCAAAAAAAAAGATGTTCAAGGCGTATGAAGTATTTCGAATATGAAAAAGGAGTATCTAAGAAAGCTCTTTTTGTCACCAATGGAAAAGGAATTATTCTCTGAAGCGATGTTTCTCCGATCGATATTAACCCAGGAACTGAGGAAATCTTAAAACCGTTAAAAAAATTGTCTATCAAAGGAGATCATTGATGCCTCAATTATCTACACCCATTTCTGGAAAAGATCATATTTTAGGCAATCTAAATGCACCTGTAGTATTGGTAGAATATGGAGATTATCAGTGCAAAACATGTGCCTTAACTCAACCCATTGTCAAGCAACTCTTAAAAGAAATGCGCGGACAATTATGTTTTGCATTTTGTCATTTCCCACTTAAAAACTCTCATCCATTAGCATTTATTGCTTCTCAAGCTGCAGAAGCGGCAGCATTACAAAATAAATTTTGGCAAATGCATGAATGTCTTTATCATCATCACCATGCTTTAAGTTTAGAAGCTTTCCCAAGTTATGCCGAAGAAATTCAATTGAATATCAAATTGTTTAATGAAAACTTACGAAATCCTTCTCTCATTTCTTGTATTGAAGAAAATTTTTGTAGCGGTTTAGATAGTGGTGTTAATGGAACACCCTGTTTTTTTATCAATAAAGAACGTTATGATGGGGATCGATCTTATGATACTTTATTATCCGCTCTAAAAAATGCTGTCAACTGATATAAATCAATGAAGATTTACTTTCAATTTTTAGAAAGTCAACATGTGCCATTAATTTATGCTTGGTTTCAAACCCCACATATTAAAAAATGGTACGGATCGGAACAAGAATGGACAATTGAAGCAATTGAAAAAAAATACAACCCTCATCGATTACAGGCCAATAAAATTGCTGCCTTCATCATTTATTACAAACAAATTCCAATAGGTTATATTCAAAAGTATTCTGTTAGCGATTATCCCTGGGAAGGGCTTGATTTATCTAAACTTGCTTCTAAATTAGCAGGAATAGATTTATTTATTGGAAACCCCGTCTACCTTTATCAAGGTTTCGGGCAGCTTATTTTAGAACAATTTTTAACCCAACAGATTCAACCTTACTTTCAAGAATGTTTAGTGGATCCTCGTTGTGATAATTATGCTGCTATTCGCTGTTATGAAAAAGTCGGTTTTGAATTTTATCAAACTGTACTTTGTAGCCGAGAAGCACTTTACATAATGAAAAAAAATTTAATGCATCATTTGGTAGAGATACCAAAGAGTTAAATGTAAGTAATTCTATCATTTACACCTACAATTGCCCCAGAATATCCGGTGGCAATCATAGATTTTATTCAAATCAATGAAGAAGTTCTTGAATTTCTTTTTTAAGCTTTTCTTTTATAACAGGATCTTGCAAATTTCCTTGAGAATCAAACGCTTGATGAGCATTTGACAAAGCCACTTGTTCAGACACAACTTTTCCCCCTACACCTTCAATCACTGCACGTAAATGATCAAGAGCATGTGAACCCCCACTAGGTGATGGAGAAGCGCTCAAAATAGCAAATTTCTTACCGGCAAAAGCATCACGAGATGGCTTTCCTTGTTCGTTTCGTGTTGCCCAGTCAATGGCATTTTTTAGAACACCGGATAAAGAACCATTATATTCTGGAGTTGAAATAATAATCGCCTGGCTTTCCATCATCAGCTGACGCAATTTTTTAGCATTTTCTGGTAAACCTTTCGCGTTTTCTAAATCTCCATCATAAAATGGAATAGAATAATCACGAAGATCAATGATTTGAACCTTCGCTCCCATTTCTTCGGCTATTTTAGCCGCTTGGTGCACGAACTTTTTATTCAGAGAATCTATTTGCGTGCTTCCCGAGAATGCCAGAACTTTCAATTCTGCTGCTAAAGAACTAGTTAAAACTAAACCTATGCATAACATCCATTTTAACATGATTCACCTCGATTTAAATATTTTATATTTTAGACATAACAATTTACAGAGAATTAAAATGATGGCACATTAAAAATTTACTTAATATGATTTTTTTACCTATCAATTTACTTTTATTCGTTTATTGAATGCTCAATGCTTAGATGGATGACAAAAGCAATCTATTGTATGATCATTAACCAATCCACAAGCTTGCATATAAGCATACATAATTGTTGCTCCAACAAATTTAAAGCCCCTTTTTTTCAAATCTTTACTAAGAGCTAAAGATTCTTTTGTTTCCGCAGGTACCTGCCTAATCGTTTCCCATTGATTCTGGATGGGTTTCCCGTTTACAAATTGCCAAATATAGGTATTAAAGCTTCCAAATTCTTCTTGAACCTTTAAAAAGTGTTTCGCATTTGCAATTGTTGACTCAATTTTTAATCGATTACGAATAATGCCCGGATGCAAAAGCAACTCATTTTTTTTCTGCTCATCGTAGGTGGCAACGATATGAGGATCGAAAGAGGCGAAGACTTGCCGATAATTTTCACGTCGTTGAAGAACCGTTTGCCAACTCAATCCTGCTTGAGCTCCTTCTAAAATTAAAAATTCAAAGTGTTTATGATCATGATGAACCGGAATTCCCCATTCTTCGTCATGGTAAGCAACATACAAAGGGTTGTTTAATTGCACCCAATCACAGCGTTTAAGCATATAAAAGACCTGATTAAAAATTAAGATGTGGAATAAAAATAACGAAGAGAACCCTTCCTGTCAATCTAGGGTTAAAATATACTTATAAATTAATTTAGTGCTAATATTTAAATTAAATAAACTTATCCCTTAGTTTATTCTTGCAATCCTCAAATAGTTTTCTAATTAGTTAAACTTAATAGATTCGAATAGATTTATTCAAATCATTGAGTAACACTTTAATAATAGACGTATTTCAACCTAGGCAAATTTTTCAAAGTTTATGAATACTTTTACGTTCAAATCATAAAAAATCTATTGATTTTTGTTTGCCAATGATACTCTCTACAGTGTTTTGAAATTTAATGCTCTCTTTGATGCAAGACCTGATAAATGTAGCATTCATATCGTTTGTAGTTATCGTTTCCTCTTTTTTTCTTGGTTTGAAGTTACAAGGAAACGCATTTTCCATTGAATCTTTACATAGAAATTTCATAGGTTACATAAAAATTTTCCTTAGGCATGTAGCTCTCTTCCTTTTTAAAATCTGATAGATTTTAACTTTTTTCAAACTATCGTTGCGTAAAATAATTTAATTTTTTAAGTTCCAGAATTTACAAATAACACATTTTGTAAACTAAAGCTTTTTTACTTTATTATAAGCAAACCTATAGTGCTCAATAAATTTTAAAAAAAAGAATTAACTTAGGACAAGCTTGAACATTTGTTGAAATCTATCCATTAATGGCAAATTTTAGGATTGTTGCTAACTAAAAAGGCAGAGATGCGAAACAAAGAATATCACTTATGCGCCATAGGAAAAATTTGTCATACCGCTTTTTGGATACCCATATCTTTGGTTAAAATTTCTTAATAAATTTTTCAAATTTTAAATTGCTTGAGGTATTTCTTTTTGATAGTATCTTTTCCACGTGAATTTTTGTTAAACCAAAGGATAGCCACCAAGTCATGCAAAGTACTCATCCTATCTCGCCCCACCCTTTTAGTGAACAACCAGCAATATTCCGATATTTAGCTAGTCTTGATGCGATTACAGTAGCGATCACAGAGAACAAATACCCTAAAGCTATCGAAAATTTTAATGTTTTCATGGCCTATTTGCCACCTCATGTGGAAAATGAAGTGCTGAAAAAGGCTTTTGACTGTCTCTTCACACTTATTCCTGTTATTGAGACACCTCAAGAGATAGAAGAAAGCGTACGTCTCTTGCTCAATTTGACAGCAGATCCGTGTTTTGCAGAAGATCAACAGCGATTAGCTAGCGAACTGGCCAAGTGGCACTACAAAAAAGGAAAAAAAACGGAGCTAGAGGATAAACAATTTAAATATTTCATGGATGCCATTCACTATGTAGGAAAGGCACAAATCATTTCTGAGGCTTCCGCAGACCTTCAACGCTTAGCCTCGCGCCTTTTTAAAGTTGCTTTAACTTCCCTCGCCGTTTTTAAGCAACGCTTAGAATTAGCAGTGGGGAAAAACGATAGCCAGCAAGTGATACAACTCGTCACTGATCTTGAAACGCGCTTTGAATCGATCTGCTGCGAGGGTGAAAAGCATGCTTTGATTAAATTATTCTATAAACAAGTGCGTACAGTTGTTTCGCATACGTTAAGGACACGGGGGCTAGAACGAATAGAGTCAAGTGGGCTACGTAACTTAGATGAAACAATGCGCCATTACTTATCAAGTGACCCTCTTTCCATTGATTGTTTTATCACAACTCAATACCGAGAGAAATTAAAGTCTTATCGCGAAAATTTTCGCGCGTTGTATCAGACAATCGACTTGCAAAATTTCACGATTGCAGAGGTGCGTGCTTTGCAAAAAAAAGTTTCGACGGACTTGATCGAGTTATTGCACGCTTTGATTGATGATGCGATTGCCATTTTAGGAGATCCTCCGTGTTCGTACGATTTGCGAGCAATGGGGTCCCTAGCCAAAGAAGAGGTCTGCCCCTACTCCGATTTAGAATGGTGCATTCTCATTGAAAATATAGAGCATCGACCCTACTTTGTGCAATTAGCTCGCCTGTTAGAACTACAAATAATAGGCTTAGGAGAGGATCCCGCAAAAGGCTTACCCGTCTTTACTTGCATCGGGGCTAAACACCGCTCCGGTTTCCATGTCGATTCTGGAGGCAATCCGGCTGTTGATACTGATCTTATCAACACACCCGATGGATTGGCCCAGATGCAAAAAATGGAAGAATATTCTTCTAATTCGCATAGCAATACGCTGCGTAAAACCATTTCCTTTCACCAAAATAACCTAGAACTCTGTGATAGTTATCAAAAGAGAATGCGCACCTATCTCGATAAAGAATTACCGCAAGCAAAAGAAATCAGACGCAGGAGCCAGGCTTTGCAGCTGCTGACAGATCGACTAAAGACGTATGAAGAGATGTGGCATGATCCTTTTCAAGGCCAGGTCATTGATCTAAAAAAACACTACTCGGAGCTACTCAATCATTTTTTAAATGATTTATCACTTTATTTTCGCATCAAAGGATCCAATACACTCGATCTTATCGACAATCTCGTGAAAAAAAAATACCTTACAGTTGAAAGTGGCTTCTTATTGCAAGAAGCGGTCGCAGCCGTTTATCTAAAAAGAGTGGGTCTCCATTTTAAGCATAAAGAACAAAAAGAAGAGGTTAGCCTAGAAGATCTGGGTAGTGAAAGAAAAATCTTTGAAAAGGTTTATTGGCTTGTACTGCGTCCTCTTTACCGCAAATTAAAGCATGGCATCTCTAAACTGGACTTCGATTTTCAATACATCGACCTTTTTCAAGGAACGTATTATGACGAAGAGTTGCAACCTGGTGAAGTAGAAAATCTCAAGCCCTGGATGACTCATTTCGTGCATCATCTCGTTTCCAGGCAACGAGCTAAGGCGCTGGATCCGGATCAGGCTTGGCTTTGGCATGAAGCTTACTACCAAAGACTGTCACATATGACCTTTGCAGAACCTTTAAGAGAGATCTATCTTAATGTTTTGAATAGCTATCCGGAAGAGGGAAACTTGGCTGCGTTAAGCGTCCATCTGGCCTCTATCCCCAATCCCAATGGGGTTAGGCAAAGCCAGCGCTTGGAAGAAGAGCAGTTTAAACAAGCGATTCGTGCCATGACAACCGACCAGCCGGATCCAGACGATCCCTTTCAAATCAGGATCCGCTGTCCAACATTGTCCGATGCTTCGACATTGCCTGATGCTCCGACATTGCCCGATACCCGGTATCTCAGACAAGCAGTAAGCGAACAAATCTTAGAAGAAACAGGCAATCTCAAACGACAATACAAAAATAGCGCTCACCCCGTGGCAAGTGCCTCCTATGGTGGCTACCAGCTGCACTTTAAACAAAAACCGACGCATCCGCTGCTGGAATATGCCATCCATGCGCTGACGGCACGCATTGCGGGGCACTTAAGTCCTCCGACTGAACTAGCCCGCTTTGAAGTCGACATCAAAGGAAAAAAACGGATCTATCCCGTCTTAATTTCCAAAACCATTCAAGGGCAAACGTTAGAAAACGCCAACCAGTTAGACGTCAAACAACTGACCTGGGCTTGCCTGTGTGCCTTATTGACCCGCCCAGGCGACGGGAGGTTTCCCAACTACGTCGTTGAAGAAGGGACACGGCGCATTTTCTGCGTCGATAATGATATTTCTTTTGTCGAAGCTGTCATTCACTATTATTTCGGACATAAAGTGCAGTTTTCTTCCGCTCTTTTTTGCCTGGATGCTAAATACCATTTAGACCCTGAAGTGTTAGAGGCTTTTATTCATTTGAAGCCTAACCTCATCCTCAATAGTTGGCTCGAGGATTTAATCCAAAAAGATGAAAGCTACCGCGCTCTTCGGCTCTTTACCACTGAAGAGGAAAAACGTTTATACGAGGAAGATTCGGAAGATCGCTTTAAGGGAACGCTTCTTCTGCGCAGCGGCACGGTGACAAATTTACTCGTGCAATTTTACCATCTGCAAGACTGCTTGCGCCAAGCCTTAAAAGCAAAGAAGAAACTCATCCCTCTCGATCTTTTACCCTATCTCGTCACCTTACGGGGCAATCAAATGCAAACCTTGGACCGCTGGGTTTATCCCAAATATAAGCAAGCCGCCGCAAACAGTTTAGCGCCCAAACAAAGACTACAAAACGCCATCGACCGCCAGGTAGATATTTCTCTCACTTCCGCCCAAGCCGACGCAGCTAGCTTTGGCAAACCCCCAACGTTTGAAGAAATTCAACAGCGCAAAGAATACTCTCCCGAAAAAGCTCAAAGCGAGCTTTTTGCGTTTACCTTAAATCGATGCGCTTCCCATGTTCTGTTTGGCGAAAACCAAGAAGAAGAGTGGATGGAAGCAGATTTTAAACGGATGGTCAAAGGGAAAACGCCTGATCGCGAGCGGCAACGCCTCGTGCTAAACGCCTTAATCTTTTTAATGAAAAATAAAGGTCTTCGACCCAAAAAATTGACTTTGATGAACTGCGCTGTTTTAGATCACATGACGTTAAAAACTTTTTTGCATAAGGACCTTGACTATTTAAACGTAAGCGGCTGCCCACTTATTAAAGAAGAGGCCATTCAGGAAATTGAAAAACGCTGTCCTAACCTTAAACAACTTTATTTAAACCGCTGCGCCCAGCTGCACACGTTTGAAAAATCAAGCTATTTTTTCGCTTCTAGCTATTTGCAGTTTGCCAAATTAGAAGTGTTGCAAATCATGCGTTGCGAAGCACTTGTCTCGATTCATTTAGATGCCCCTTTTTTGCATACCTTAAAAGCCGATAAAAATCCCCAGTTAAAAACGCTTTTTTTTACAACGTTTGCTCCTTATTTCAAAGGGAGTTTTACACAATGCCCGAATTTAGATTTAAAAATAATCAAAAAAGAACAAGAGAATAAAGTTTTAAAAGAAATAAAAATTTTAAAAATTTGCTCTACACTATTATTTCAACTTCATATGAATGATCCTAAGCTCAACACGCTTAGCCTTTATCGCGAGAAAATAAATGATGAGGGAGCGGAAGTTATTGCTAAGGTTCTTACTTTCAATACTGCTCTTAGTGAACTCGATCTTGGCCTTAATAAAATAAGCGATAAGGGAGCGAAAGCAATCTTTAAGGCTCTTGCTTCCAATACTGTTCTTAAAAAACTTACTCTTAGCTATAACCAAATAAGTGATGAGGGAGCGGAAGCAATTGCTCAGGCTCTTGCTTCCAATAATACTCTTGAGATACTCTCCCTTGAATATAACCAAATAAGCGATGAGGGAGCGGAAGCAATTGCTCAGGCTCTTGCTTCCAATACTGCTCTTAAAATACTTTGTCTTAACAGTAACAAAATAAGCGATAAGGGAGCGAAAGCAATCTTTAAGGCTTTTGCTTCCAATAATACTCTTGAAACTCTCTCTCTCAACAATAACCAAATAAGTGATGAGGGAGCGAAAGCACTTGCTAATATTCTTGCTTTCAATACTATCCTTAAAATAATCGATCTTAGCGTTAATGAAATAAGCGATGAGGGAGCGAAACCACTTGCTAAGGCTCTTGCTTCCAATAATACTCTCAGGGAGCTCTTTCTCTATTGTAACCGAATAAGCGATGAGGGAGCAACAGAAGCTATAGCTCAGGCTTTTGCTTCTAATACAGCTCTTGAAATAATTGATCTCAACAGATTGAAGTTAAAATTACGAAGAACTTTCATTTACAAATAGAGGTCAAACTAACAAACTAGCAAAACAGCAATGAATTAATAGATAAAAAACTAACCCAGGGAATAAAAGCCATTAAACAGGAACCAGAATAGTACATACATGACGTAGTAAATCTGTCAGTTGAAGAAGAAGCTAAGCCGCTATTTGGTTTTAGAAGGGTTGAAGCTGAATTTTTTTATACAACGTGCAGCAGTAGTGAGAGTTGAAAAAAGGGATAAACAAAGACTAAAACAAAAATTTAAGAAATAGAAACAAGCTTAAAGATTACCTAGAGCAGAAAAAATACTTAGAATGGCATCTTGAGATAATGATTTTAATTAGAGGAGGATTAGAAAAAATTCACAACAAATAACAAAGGTATATAAAACAACTTGAGTTAATTCAGAGTTCGTATGCTTGATAATAGAAAAACTTTACTTAAGTTTCCAACTTTTGCTTTTTGAATTTGCAAGCTTTTCTTGGTAGCTTTCTTTTTTGTTCTTTAATACTAAAAAATAAGGATGCACTTTTTTAAGTTGATTTGCTTTCCAACAATGTCGTTAAAAAAGGGACGCAACGCATTTTCTTGATAAATAACGCTATTTCTTTTGTAGAACCCGTTATATCCACTATTGCTTCGGACATAAAGTGCATTTTTTCTTCCATTCTTTACTTGCCTCTAAATTCCTCGTTAGTGGCGTCTATAAAAAAATCATTTAATTGTTTCTACAGACAGCAAAATTGATTTTTTACTATTTATTACCACCTACTTTATGTGGTAATTGATTATACATGCGAAGCTTCTATAAAGCGATGGTTTTCATTTTTTCCAGACAGCTGCCCACCCAATTTTTTCGTAGCAAAAATTGAAATTCCAATCATTATAATGGATACAATTCCAATTAATAAAATATGTTCGGAAGCAATTCCAAAGGCAATAAGAAGAAATTGATAAAAACAAGAAGCGCCAGATTTTCCCAAACGAGAGCCAATGCTATCAATTACAGATTTAGCATACGTTCTTTTTTCTGTTTCAATAGAAAGAAAAGCTATTTCTTTACTAGTATCAAAAATTGTGTACTTCGCAGACATGCTAAAAACGTAACAAATAGATCCTAGTGTCACTATCAATTGAGTTGGAGAAAACTGAAAAAAAGAAGCAACTTCCACTAACAGCTCTTTAGGCATAAGAAGCGATGAAAAAAAAGCAGAGCTTGTGATTAATAAACACAAAGGAGTTGTGAGTGCAATTTGTGTCCAAGTAAACTTTCTAAAAATCCAGCTTGATAACAAGGCTATACAAACAGCACCCGTCCCAATTAAAGAAGTCAATTGATTAATATAAGCATTGTAGGCTTGAGGTGTCGGGTGTAGTTGCCTAATATTTTCTTTCCAAATAACTTCAATTAGATTCGTTGTCAGTCCAAATCCCACCACCAATACAGCTATACAAAGTAAGGGACCTGTTCTTAAAACATCCATAACATTATCTTTGAAAGAAGAGGGAGCTATTTGTTTTTTTTCTTTTTGTTTAATTGCCGAAAAATCAGTTGTCAAAGCCAGCCGTCTATTAATAATCATAATTAAAAGGCCGCAAACACAGACAATACCAATCATCCATTGAAGGGTTCTTTCCCATGACATGAAATCAGACAAATGTTGACATAAGAAATGAGAAAGCTGACCAGAAATAATTCCTGCCATATTTCCAACGAACATACAGAGGGGGTAAAATTTTTTAGCTTCTACTAAAGAAGTCGTATCACTCACATAACCCCAAAAAAGGATAGATAGAATGAGCATCGACCATAATTCTGCCGTTAAATAAAATAGAGTGTAATGCCAATAGCTTACCATGGCAACAAACCCTTTCGCTCCAACAGGTAAAATCATATGTAAATAATCTGCAACATTTTCTAAATAAAAGAACTTGCGGAATGGATATAATACAAAAGCGAAGAAAAAATAGTTAACTAGTAAGAAAGAGCTAAAAATATAAAATGTTTTTTCTCTCCCAAATTTATTATAAAATTTAGCAAAAAAATAACTAGCACAAATGGCAAGAGGAAGCATTCCCCAAATTTTAATAAAAGGAATGATCTCTGCACCTGCATCACTTGCTGTGATAACAATCGTATCTTTGAGATCTTTTAATGTATGATAAACAATGATAATTAGAAAAAATTGAAATAGGATCAAACTACGCTTTTTTAAAATTAATAAGGTAGAAGATACAGAATTTTGTTGATTTTTCATGGACTTTTTTTTTTGCAAAAAATCTTGCAAAAGAAAAAGCCGTTTAAGGGTGAATTTTAGTAAAATGCAATGACAATAAAGTTAATTATTTTTTTCTTATCGATCGCAAATCATTGTCATATTACAGTATTTCTTATTTATAAGCAACTAGGCAATATAACTACTGTATTCACCTTTTTTTATTGGTTTACGAATCCCTCATCTTATAAATAATAGTTCCATTCCTCTTCTTTAAATCCCACTAAACCAAATCCTTCTCCTAAAAAAAATGGTCGTTTCACAAGCATTCCATGCTTCGATAAAAGAACCAAAGCATCTTCCTCTGTAAGCGAGGGCATTTTTTCTGCGATTTGTAATTCTCGATAAAGTTTTCCCGAAGTGTTAAATAGCTTCTTTAAATTTTCGTTTTGATAATGAAACATTTTTTGTAATTCTTGTAAAGAAGGAGCTTGCTCCAGAATTTCTTTGCAAGTGAAAGAGAGTTTCTTTTGCTTCAAAAAACGGATGGCTTGTTGACAGGTTGAACATTTGGAATAAACATAAATTATCATAAGTTAAACTTTACCCATTCATTTTTTTAATATATTAAAAAATTCCTTAATCATAAATGACTAATCAATCACAACTTAAAAGCAAACTATACTCTCTTGGCTATAGGTAAAGGCTTCTAAGGATTACTCCGAGAGGCCATCCAATCCGAGGCTCGAAATTTTCATGCCTGCGAATGACCAAGATCAAAAGTCAGTCTTTCTCCTTAGAGCAAAACTAAAATCAGGTTCTGCTAAGCAGCTTTGCGTTGCGCAAGTAATTCATTGTAAAACCATCTGAATTAAAGCGCTCTAGCCTACTTTTTCGGGCATAACCTGAATTAAAAAGTTTTTTAATGAGTATGATATATTTCGGCTTATGAATACGTCAACAGAAAGTAAATATTTGGTTAATCTATTCATTATTAAAAAATCTCCCTTACATCTTTTACGGCTTGATTTGCATTATTTTTATGCTCTAGATTGTCTGGGTCAAATACAACGAATATACTCGTATGCGGCATGTTTAAAAAAATCCCCCACTAGCAAAGTGTTTTTCAGAATTTGTGAAAGGGTTAACGAATGAGTTTTAGCTCTAAGAATTTCATGAAACGTTTCAATGGCTCTATTTACTAATTTTCTTATCTGTTATAAGTGGGGATTTATGCGAAAAAACAAGAAAATCTATTGGCAGTCTGCTAAAAAATAAGAAATACCTATATAAGGCTAGCAATAGGAATGAAAATTACCCTTTCATCCTGATGCAAAATTGGTTGGAACAAAAATCTTTGAGATCTTCTTTTCCCACACGTAGGGTATTAGCAACGATTAATTTTGAGCGACTGACTCATAGGCGTGATCTTGGCAATCCGAAAAATTTCTTCCAGTGAAATTATTTTCTTCATATCCAAGAAAACAACAAATTCGTTTTTTTACCTCCCCTTTTCTTTGTCAAGCCAACCAATTTGTTCTTCAAATGTGGAAGAGCTGGCGAACATTGTCAAATGGAGTATCTATGCCTTTTTTAATGAACAGATTGTTAAATGATTAGATGAAAATTTATAGTATAAAAATGATTGCATGAGTTTCCTGCAAATGCAGGAAACTCATGCCTAGCTAGCTTATCTTCAAAAAAGATTTAAGCGTTAAACTCTTTATCTATAGTGAGAATCGCAATTGTGGTGAAAGGCATTTCGAGATTTGCTAAAGAAGCAGCTGCTACGGCGACTTCTTGGGGTTTAGCATATCGATTAAGAGCAATATATTCTTACTTAATTTAAGCAAAACTAGAGTTTTCTAAATTTATTTTAGTAGTAATGAGGCCTGACTGTATCAGGTTACTGTGATATTTTTCGGCCCTAAATTTTTAGCCTATCCTTTTGTATAAGCAATCCAGTCTGATTTACTGATGCCATAACCTGCTATTTTTGCTAAAATTACAAGATTAAAACTTCATCTTATCATAAAAGTAAACAAATCTAAGTTTAGGTGTAACGATTCTATGTATCAAATCTATGTATCAAAAACTTGCGTTAAATAAAACTTCGTTTAAGATAAAAAGCTTTAACTCTATACGTTGAATTAGGAAATGAAAATGAAAATTTCTAAAGAGAATTTTTTTTCCGTTGGTTCTGATGTCAATATTCCGATTGAGCAACTTCAAGTATTTTGGAAACTACTAGAAAAGGTCCATCATTTTTCTAAACTTCCCTATCAATATAGCACTTTGACACAATTGTTATTTTTTCTAGGAATTCTCATTTTAATTTCAGCCATGTCTTGGTTGATGAGTATGGGGTGGGAAATGTTTGGTGGCGGTGGTATTTTTTTTATCTCTTTTGGATATGCAGTATTATTTATCTTAATCGGTCAATCCTTATGGAATAAAGAAAGGCTAAGAATGCCAGCAGGTCTATTTATCACCCTAGCTGTCTGCATGATTCCTTTAGCGATATATGGATTGGAAACTTATTTTAATTTCGAATCTTTATATGACCATAGCCACAATTCTGATTTTTATGTGTTGCTCGATAGAGAATGGATTTTTATCGAATTAGGAACAATGTTAGCCGGCGGTATAGCCCTCTTTTTTTTTCCTTCTCCTCTCATTATAGTTCCTATTTTTTTTGCCACTGGATTTTTGACAATGGACGTTGCTCCCCTTCTTTTTGGGCATCAACTCAATTGGGAACAGCAACGCTGGATCGCATTATGTTTAGGAGTTATTTGGATGACCGCAGGACGCATTTTTGATAAAAGAAAAATGCCAGACTATGCTTCATGGAGTTATCTTTTTGGAACCTTGTTTTTTTGGGGAAGTTTGAATGCCCTGGTGTGGGACAAAGGAGAATTCACTTTATTTCTTTATTTTCTGATTAACTTACTGATGATGCTTTTTTCTATTTTATTGAAAAGGAATGTCTTGATGATTGCTGGTACAACAGGAGTTTTTATCTACCTAAGTTATCAAGCACATGTCATCTTTAAAAATTCTGTCTCGTTTCCGTTTATTTTGTCTTTTATTGGCTTAGGACTAGTTTACTTAAGTATTTTATATCAGAAAAATCAGAGATGGATCGAAAAAAACTTGTTTAATAAACTCCCTTTTTGGCTAAGAAAATTTTTCAATTGAAAGTATTAAATGGAATGAAAAGTTTGAATATTCAAGAGAACAAGCGGTTTTTGAACAAGCATTTGAAAACAATTTTTTTATCAATGCCATATTCAATGAGTGTTTTTTTGAAAGCTATCTTTTTTCTGAAATTCAGCTGACACATAGTCTGTTTCCTGAGTGTACATTCAAACATTGCCATTTGTAATTGATGAATTTATCCGGATGTCGTTTGCAAAATGTTTCTTTTTAAAAAAGTAAAATTATTGACATAGTATTTTACAAATGTAATCCCCAATTTTTTCTGTTCAGTTTCAAAAATGTATTCTCTTAGATAGTAAGAAGGAGTTGCTGTATTGACAAGATAACTATAACTTAAAGTAAGAAGATTCAAAATAACCATCCAAATGAATTAAATAAATTTTAATTTATAGATGTTTTAACAGCATGACCCATAGCTAAAAAATCAGTGCAATAGCCATGAGATACAATAGGCAGTCACGTTTTAAGAGAAAATTTAGTTCTATCACTGGAAAGCTATTAAAAATTAAGTAAGGAATCAACAGGGCTTAAATATAAAACCTTTAATATGAAAAAGCTTAAGTCATTAGATTATCGTAAAACAAATGGTTTTTAGGAGCATATAGATTGAATAAAATCAAATTTTAAAAACTATAATGATCCATTCAAAAAATATCTTAAATTTTTAAAAATGAATAAAAATGTGTTTTTTTAAGAAACTCATCTTTCTCAAAATCTAAATTAATTATTAATCTACCTTTCTTCCTTATTTTAAAAGAGATACATAATTTCGGGCCGTCCTAAAAAGGTAGTGATTTCAAATTGCTATTGTAGTTACAGATAAACATCTCTCGATCAATCCAATAAATAGGGTTTTCTATTTTAAAAAAGGTCCTATTTTTCGCATGAGTCTTGCGCATCGTTGCCTGATTGGACAATAAAATCTTTCCATGTCACTCCTCTTCCTGATTCTTTGCCAACAAGACTGTGTGCTACCATGGGATCATTTCATCCTAAGCTGCCAAATGTATCTGTGAAAAAGTGGGCTTTTTTAGCGAGGATGCTCAACGAACTGCTTGCAACATGCAAGACATTTCTATTTTTATTTTCCGGTATAAATCGAACCATTTTTACGTATGGGATGTGAATGACGATTAAGGCAAGTAATGCCCATCGAATGCTTTACTATTTAAAAAAAATACCATGAAGTAGCCATAAAATAAAACTTGAATCACCCTGCTGTTGAGGACTATTGCTTTCAAATAAATCTCTGCTACTAGAAGGCTATTTATATAATAAAACATACTTAGTTTCCGATAAATTTTGAATTAATTCAATTCAACTTCTATTTAAAATCATAATTATTTCCAATTTTAATTGATTAAAAACAAGTCATTTAGATTAAAAAAAATTAAATTATATTTTAATATTTATTAATATTATATTTTTTAAATTATTTTTAATTTTATAATTAATTATATAAACAGTTTTTAATAAAAGTTTAATTATGACTAGAA
>NZ_BCPZ01000181.1:0-11128 GCF_001950615.1 Candidatus Protochlamydia sp. W-9 | reverse complement strand
AGTTTTTTTTATAAATATGTAAAAGAATTATGCTAATTTATAATTTTATTATTTTCTTGAGTGGAATGAATTTCATTTAATATTTAAAATAGAAAAATTCTGAAAAGAGGAGTTATTGAATAATTGCAGTTATATAATATATATTAAGAAATATAGAAAAAAATATTTTAAAATTACTATTGGTTTGTTTAGAATTAAAATAACTAAAAATTAATCAAAAGTATAGATTTTGTGTTCACAGTGCTTTCCTTCAGGCCTTCTTAAACCTACATTCACATACAGAGCTATACGATTGTCATTTTCACGATGTTGAAAAGAAAGGCGTAAATGCCAAGCCGTCTGAATTGTTGTTAATAAATCGATTTCATATTCTAAATAACTAGGTTCTTTCTTTCGATTCCACCCTTGTCTAGAAGAAAATTCGCAAGCCCAATTAGGATGAAAGCGATAGAAGAAATGAATTAAAAAAGTATTTCGTCTGTCAGATAGAGCTGAATTAAATAAATTGTTTTCAGAACGAAAACTATCAAGAAAAAAGTTTTCTTCATCGACTTTACGCCAACTATAAGCGCTTCTGTGACGATACTCGATAGCTAAGGCAAAGTCAGCGCTTAATGTCCATTCAGAGCGAAAATTAAAATGATCAAATAGATGATGTTGAAAATCCCAGGCTGTTTGAATCGTGTGTTTAATAGTAGAAATAGAGGAAAAGACAAATTTTCCATAAAGTTTGGGAAAAGTTCGAGCAATCGTTTTGGAGTTGAAAAAAGCGTGAGTATAAATATTTGCATAAAAAAGTTGTGAAATGCCGTTTTGTTCTTTTAATAACAATGAATTTTTAAAACCTATCGTTAATTTGTTTAAGCGAGCCCAACCATCTGTAATATCAAAAATGTAATGTTGATTGGGAGATGAAGTAGGAGATGTATAGTAGTGAAAAAATGAATAGGGGATAATAACATGTTTAAAGTCGCCAAGATGTTTATAAAGTTGTGTTTCAACTCGACAACCGACTAATCCCAAACTAAGGAGTTGAGAGGTATGTTTTGGGCTATTTCCATAAAAAATTTCTATAAAACCCATTTGAGGGGTAATAGTTACAGGGCCTGCAATGAATGGCCGATATAAAGTAGGTCTATATTCAAACCGATTGGAAGCATAATTAGGAACATCCACTATGTGTTTGGAATACTTAAAATCTAAGTAAGAAACACTAGCCCAATTTTCAAATATAATTCCCGTTCTTTGCAAAGGAAAAGGCTTAAAGTTTACTGACAGGGTAGGAAGCTCTTGTTTAACGGTTTGAAAACTATTAATACGCAAACGTGTGTATAAATTTCCAATCCACAAATCTTCTTGTCTTCTGATTAATACTTGTGTTCTTTCTGACGGATCAAAGTCAAAATCTCTATCGTGGTAACTACTTGGCATATCTCTATCACTGATCTTGTCATAAGTCATTAAGATACTTACTTTATCTTGATCTAAGAGTGTTTTAAATAACCCTTCAAAACGATAGCGGGCTTTTTCATTTGGGTCCAAAAGAGAAGAATCTCTAGCTAAATAATTAATGCTTTGAAATTCCGTTTTACGATCAACAGAATGATATCTTGTTTCAATACCTCCTCCTGGGCCTCTAGCTAAACGATAATCAAATCGCACAAATGTTTTCCAACGATTCCAAGAAAATATTTCGTAAGTAAGTCCTACGCGTGGCCCCTGTCTTCCTCCCCATCTAAAACGATAACGAATAGGGGAATCAAAAATAGAGTCTAAGTTAGCACTTAAAGAAGGAATCCATAAAATAGTGTATTTTTTGAGTTTTAGTTGTACATCATAAGCTTTCAGGTGTCGTCCTTGTTTGACATAGACATTATTTGAATAAAGACCCCATTCGGGTTGTTCGTTTTCCGATGTCGTAATATAACCATTATATAAAACATAACTACCATCACAGCGCATTTCAATTTTTTCGCCTCCGAAAAACCAAGGTTCTATCGCTGTTCGTCCATATTCAATAAAACCTTCTTTTTTTTGAAAGTCATAGTAGAGTTTTTGTCCTGTAAATAGGTAATCTCCAAATTCGATCATGAGCTGGTCTTCTGCTTCAATTGTTAAAATCGGAGTTTTATCGATCATTTTTTTTGTATAACGGATGACTTTTGCTTGGATACGAAGGCGAGGTGCAGAAATCACCCCTCCTTGATTGGTTGTCATAACACCATCTATATAAAGAGGTTCTTTTAGGTCGACAGTGATGCCTTCAGCAAAACCCTCATGTACGACTTTAACGGTTTCTTCAGCATAATTGGAGGGGCAAAACCCTAAAAATGGAAGAAGAGATAAAAATAAAATGAAGGGATGAAAACACATGGATATACGTTTGATAAGATAAAAAGAGCAGATTATACGATGAAAGCGATTAACTCAAAAGGTGAGAATGACCTATTTCAGAGTAAAATGGATAGAAATGCTAGAGATACCTAATTTTAATTTTTGAATTTTTTTAAATGAATCAATATATAATAAAAACATAGTGATATTTACTTTTTTATTTAAAATAATTTGAATTCATAAAATCGGAGCAAGAAATAGATTAAAGTTTTTGAGATGTGTATATTTTAACAATATAATGACGAACTTATGATTCTATTAAAGTTCTATAGATAAAAGAAAATTTTAGCGATTCATTGTCACAAGGAATCCAATTATTTTTAAAAGAATTTTGCTATTGGTTTTATGCAGCAAGTTTGGACATACAATCTCTCACTTTTGCCAGAAAAAATGTCCTCAAATTTAAGCGAAAATCGAAAGGAATTAATTGATGATTTGATCAGATATCAGACATCCAAGAACAATTTTTGGCAGATACAGCTCTTTCGGGAAAAAAGTATTTCGGTAGGAAGGAGCAGGCTATTTGATGCAAGAATCTGGAGTAAAAGAAGTTTTAGCATTGTTTTCTAATACTGATCCTAAAACAATCGATTTTAAACAAGAAGAAGCAAGCTTAAATCAGCAACTTAAAGAAGTTTGTGGAGAATAAAGATCATTTTTCTATCCACATTTTAATATCATTTCTTGAAAGAAGTTGAATTAAATTTAAAAGGCTTAGAAATTGGCAAGTTTTTAATTTACAAAAGCTTGTCGATACTCCTTTCAGAGAAATTTTCCAACAGATTAATTTATTGTGTGGCTCGCAACAGAATACCAGCCAAGGCATACTTATTATTGGTTTGATCTTGACTAATGGCTTCCAAAAGCGCTTCAATTCCTAGCGTATCTTGATTAATCGCAAAAGCTTCATATATTTTAATTAAAAGCTGAGAAGCTTCAGCGGGAGCTAGTTGATAACTATTTTCAGTTAATTTCCAAGGATTTGTAATAGATCCTTTAAATCGAATAAATTCAGTTTCTCGTTGAGTTTTGATCCACTGTCTGAGTTGTTCCGCGTAAGGGCCTTTTTCTTGAAGACGATAAAGTGTCAAGTTACAATAATGACGCACAAATGGAGCTCCTAATTGTTGTTGATGAGCTTTTAAGCAATTGACTGCGTCGTGAGAGCCTATTTCTTCTAACAAGCTAGTAACTAAAGGAATAAGCTCATTTTGTTGTGATTCAAAAATGGCATGAGCAAGAACAATAAAAAAAGGCTCGGAAAGACTTCTTACGGTTTCAACGACAGATTCTTTAAGGGTTATATGTTCTTGATAATCCAGGTCACCTTCCATGATTTGGCTAGCTGAAGGAATGATTTTCCAAATTTTAAAAGTTCTACCAGGGGAATGATCAAGAACAAATGCATAATCTTTTTTATGGCGTAAAATGATCTCTTTCAAATAAGGAAAACAAACCGTATTTTTTTGATTTAATAGAGCTAAAACAGCATTAATGCGCAATTGAGGATTTGAGTGGTCTAAGAAGTTTGTAAGAACCACACTTTTTTCAGGAATTTCTCCTAAAGCTTGAATGGCAAATAAATTTTCTTGTTTTGCCATTGCTTCAATAGCATCAGCAGAGGTGTTGATTCCTAATTTATATAAAGCCAAATGGGCCGCTAAGGCAACTGTTGGATAGGGAGAAAAGGTTAATTTTTGCAATTTGTCTTTGCTATACCCATCGTGAAAAACTCCGAGAGCATGTGCGCAAGCTTCTTGGTGAATTTGATTTCCTTGAAAAGCCTGTTGCCTAATTTGTGGTAGTAAATCATCTCTTTTATATTTAGCAATGCTATGGATGACTGACAGACGAACTGTTTCAGAAGGATGATGCAGTAATTTTCTTAAGACCCTTATAGCTTGTGGAGTTCCCACGGAGGCAATTAAAGGTGGATAAAGAGAAATTAGAATTTCTGGCGTTTTATACATAAGAGATTCAGCTTGATTAATAGAGGCTGGATGATTTTTTAAACAAAGTTGTTTTAAAGCTTCTAGTCGAATTAAAAGTTGATTAGATCCCATCGCTTTAAGAATCATTTGATCAGCTTTATCACTTTGAAGGCGAGCTAAGGTATTCAATGCAATCAATTGAATTTGAGGATAACGATTTTTTAAACCAGCTTCTAAGATATAATAGGCATCTTCATGAGCAGAAACACTTGCCCCTAGCAAAGACAAAAGTTCAATTTCAGGATCAGATTGCCTATATCCAAAATCTAAAATCCCTAATCCTATATGATGTAAAAGTTCAAAATCATGCAATTCATTAGCTTGAAGGTTATTCATGTAGAGATTTAATGCTTGAGAATGATCTCCTTGCTGGATAAGAAAAAGAATACGCCCGTTTTGAGAAGTATGGATTTCTTTTGTTTGCAAAAAAAAATGACAAAATAGAGAGAATAAAACCCCTTTTATGACTAAATTGAGATTCATTTAAAACTCATTGTTTAAATTATCAATCTTTTAAATATTTCCAGAGATCGATGCCTATCTCAGATAGACACAATCTCAAAGTATTAATAGGAAGTCCCATTACATTATAATAACATCCTTCCAGCTTTTTGATGATCAAACTTCCCGCTCCTTGAATCATGTATCCACCCGCTTTGTCTGCACAATGAATCTTCTCTTGATATTGATGGATTTCATCATCTGTCAATGAATTAAATAAAACTTTTGTTTCTTCAAATTGTTGAATTTCTTGAGTTTCATTTGATACGTTAACTCCTGTATAAACGGAATGCCAATGGCCAGCAAGTTCACGTAAATTTTGAAAAGCTTCTTCTTTACTACGTGGTTTTCCAAAAACTTTTCCTTCTTTGTAAACAACAGTGTCTGCAGAAATGAGAATATCTTTAGGAAATTGATATCTAAGTGATTTGGCTTTACCAGCGGATAAACTTAAAACATAGTGTTCTGGGTTACCTTCAAATGGGACAGCCTCTTCATCAAAGAAAGGACTCACTTGTTCAAAGGGAAGAGAAAAAAAATTTAAAATTTCTTTACGACGAGGAGATTGTGATCCTAAAATTATCTTCATTGTTATTATCCCTAGCTTAGAAATATTTGCGGGAAAAGTTGAATTTTTTGTTTATCTAAATTAAGTTTAGGACAATAAAGTTGCAACTGAGTTTTAATCTTTTCTTCAATTTGTTTTAAAGATTTGTAAGTTGGCATCTCCTCGGTAAAAAAACCAATATATTCTTTATCATTGCAATAAGCACTCTCAAATATTTTTTCCAGTTTCCACTTTTGTCTATTTTCTTGAGACGTTTGTTGAAGATGTATTGCAATTTCTCCTTGTAATAAATAGCCTAAAAAGAGACGTATTTGGATAGGGTTTGACATGAAATAACTTTATGAGAAGTTTATGATTGTTTTATCAAAAAATAGGTTTAAGAGATTATTCTAGAATTAGCTTACTATACGATATAGGCCATCCATGATTAAGAATGTTTTATCTCGATGAATCCCTTGAATATATTTGGGACAGAAGTTGAGTATCAAGATTTACTTCATCAACCTCTTGAATTTGACGAAACGTTGATGCAAGATAGTCGGGGTTGCGTCCATCGTTTAAAAGTTTCTTCCAAATATTCTACCTTTTGGGAGACAGTTCTTTATTGGATTCAAATTCACCTTAATAAAAAAGGTCATTTGGATGCAATTGATAAATTATTATCTTCTTTTGATTCTCAAATCCTTCAATGTTCTTTTTTAGCAGCTAAAGAATTTAAAGAAATCAAATCTAATCTGGAAAGTTTAAAATCATTGAAAAATGATTATCATTTTTGACAATCAATTGACATTAAAGTGATTGATAAATGGTTGGCGGAAATTGAAGACAAAGCTTTTTCTATTTTTGAGTATAGTATGCAGAAAATGGCTAAAGAACAAGAAGGAGAAAGGAAATTTTTTTTTATTTGTAACAGAAGAGGTCAATTTATTTGTTATAAATTTAATTCATGACCATCAAAATAATCTACAGCAAATTAAATTTTTTTTTTAGCCTCTTCTCAACATTTAATTAAACTTTTTCAAAAGCGTACTGAATATATCTACATTTACTTATATAAAATTAAAATGTTAATAAAGAATATTAAGTTATTAGAACATGAGCACCAGGACAAATTTACAATTCCCTTTTTTGTAGAATATGTTTACCAAATGCGTAAAAAATTGACAAAAGGATTGAATCTCATTGAATTGCAAGTCATCACTCTAATTGATCATTTAAAAATTGCTTATCAAGTGAATGCCAGCAAAGATGTTATTAAAAATTTATTAGCCACTCTTGAAGTTAATCCGCGTGAAATAAGGCAAAACGAGGAAAAAGAAAGAAACAATTTACTGGCTGAAGTGAAAATTTTTCAGAGTCTATTGTTTACTTAAGATTAAAACAATTTGTTTGGGCGTAGCTCATTCTATTATTATTGGGCCAGCCTTTTTTTTAATCGATCTGAAAATGTAAGAGCAACAATATCCAATAAATTTTGATGATTTTTGATAGATCTATTCTTTTCTAATCTATCTAAAATCTGTTGTCCATTGATTAAAATAGATTCAAGTGAAGATGGAATAAAATTAATTTTATTAAGATGAGGATGTAAATAATACCTGTCATACATAGAGACAAATAAGGTTGTCAGCAAATGAATATCAGCTTGCAATTCTTTTTCTTTAGATCCTTGTTCAAACTGCTTCGTGTAAACATTTAATTTATTTAATAAACTTGATTCAGTCCAAAAAAATAGAAGAACTTCTTCAGGATGTATCCCTTTGAAGTCCGGGGGGGTATAGGCATCTGCAAGTGTAGAATGAATGAGTTGGTAACGATATAGCATATAGTAGACAGAATAAATAAAAAGCTTAATTCCTATCAAAATATGAGGGATTTCAAAATTTGGGTTTAATTTAAAAAGAGGATCTGGAGTTGTTCCTCCATGAATAATTTTTCGTTTGACTTCATAAAAATCGTCAATCCATTTCCAAAATAGCTCTAATGGTTTTGTAAATTTCAACGGAAGGAGAGGGCGAAGTTTATGTTTAAAATCTGCTGTGACTTGTTGATCATTAAGATCGAATAAAGCTTCAAAACTCGAAGCTAAAAAGACTACATCTTCTGGTTCAAATAAATATTCAGCAAACTGGAATTCTTTTTCAAAAAGATTAACAAACCGTTGAAAGAAGCGATCGACAAAATATCGGATGGAGCGAACGAGACGTTTATAGGCATGAATGGTAGCCATGTTTTCATGGGGCGCAGATTGATAAATTGTTAGCAGCGTTTTTCCCAGTCCTTGGCAGATGTCTTGATCAAGAAAATGAATACAAACAGTTTCTTCGCGATAACTCTCATTGATGTAAAGCTTTTTCCAGTTATCTTTGTTTTTAATAAAATCGAGCGTACAAGGGATGATTTTTCTAAAGGCATTAAAAGAAGGAATTTCATTTCCATAGTAAAGGTCTCGAAAAGTACAAGCAAAATAAAGCAAATAAAGAGCATCGACTAAAACAGCCTCTCTTTCTGAAACAGGGATTTGATTTGAGATAGAAATACATGTTGTTTCTTTAGGATATAGTTTGATTGTGTTAATCCACTTAACTTTTTCATTACCCACCTTAGCTTTTATTTGACCAATAGAGTAAATGTAATTTTGAAAAAAAAGATGTTCAGTTTGATTTAAATAAGTTGAATATTGGGAAGCAGGCCAAAAGATAACAGCTTCAAATTGAATACATGTTTCTTTTGCTAATTCAACAAAGGGGAGGCAAGCATAAATTTGATAATTCAAATTACTATTATCCATTATCCACCTTAATCAAAGAATTTAAATATTTTTTTATGCAAACTGAATGCCATTTTTCTCAAAGTTTCTTTATATTTCACTAAGGAGATATTTCTTTAAATACTTTGTCCCAAATAATTGAGGGGCATTTTTATTGTTGAGCATAAAAAAATCGAAAAATTAAATTCTCAATTAGAAAAATTATCCAAAAGGCGTAATTTTAGATTTGTGAAATGAAAAAGGCAGATCCGAAGATCTGCCTTTTGATCACTGATTTAGAAAATCAGACCTTAGTTCACAATTAAGCTCTCTTCTTGTGTGATCGGATTTTTAATGAAATCCGAGCTTACTTGCACTTTAGGACGTAAATCACCGCGACTATTAGCCTTAACAGTGATATAGTACTCAAGTGTTTGCCGAGGAGCGAGATTTGGGAATGGAGCAAATGTAACTGTTTGTCCCTTTAACTGAGCTGCAGATGCACCAGATGCATTAACTGGAGTAAGCTCGCTTGGGAAGTTGACAACAACATTTACATTTGTATCATACTCTTGACCTTTGTTAGTCACAATCACTTTAAAGCGGCTTGTTTCACCAACACAAATTGGATTATCGGAATTTGTTATACCGACATCAAGAGCTGGGCGTCCTTTCCAGTTTGTACCAAATTCGCAGCTAGAGTTGCAACCTTCACAGTTAGTGACATTAACTCTATTAACAAAATAGCCAGGTGTGCAAGTTGTCAACGTAGCGTTGAATGTTGCTTTTTCACCAGCTTTTAGTTCTTTAAGTTTCCAAATAGCTTGTTTGCCATTAATGTTTGCACCAGAAGCTGTCACAATACTTGTTGCAGAAGGAGCTGTATCTGTAACAACAACTTCATGAAGTGACTTGTCACCTGTGTTCACAACTGTGATTTGGTAATCAGCATTTTGTCCGACAGGAACTTCTTTAGGTCCAACTTTTTGGCATTCAACTTGGCAACATGCGACACATGTGCAAGCTTCGCAAGATGTTTGATTAGCATTGCAAGCTGTTACAACTGCTGTATTGCAGAAATTTCCACGATGGCAAGTTGTTAAGCAGAAGTTCATTTTTTTCGTTTGGCAAGGCTCTAAGGTGCCTAACTTAAAGTTAAGAGTTTTTTGACCACTAGCATGTTCTAGTCCATCTGGGATATTATCAGTAATGACAACATCTTCGGCTGGGCATGTACCAATGTTTGTTACAGTAATTGTATAGTTGATGGGTTCATTTGGACCAACTTCAGCTGGCGCATGTTTTTCACAAACAAGAACAGGTTTTGCACAAAGGAGAGCGCAATAGGCAACTGGGGTTGCTTTCACGCAGAAGCATGTGCAAAGATCACCTTCTCTTTCGCTTTTTAACCAAATTCTAGCTGGAACAGTTTGTCCTCGATTCATGCTGCCAAAAGACCAAACAACAGTACGGCCATCAACTTTTGCTTCTGGTTGGCTTCTCAAATAAGTTACACCTTCAGGAAGAGTAGTTGTTAGAATAACTTCACAAACATCACAGCTAGTAGAAATTTCTAAATCTAGAGGATATTGGTCACCAAGAATACACATTTTGGGATTTCGAGCTTTAACTGTTACCCCATTTGTAGAGCACTCACCTGCAGGTCCAGCTTTACATTGCTTTAAAGGAGCTGCACACTTAGGAGGGCAGTGCTCTTGAGCAACTAAAGGGTAAGCAGGTTTGCTAGTCGCTTTTTGTGGAACCGCGCATGACTGTGGTTCACAAACTGGCCGACATGGATTGAGAGTTTTGCAAGGCTCTGAACAAGGCTTGCATACAGGAGGACAGATTGGTTTACTTGGCGCACAAATCGGGGCCGAAGGTTCGCAATAATCGCTGCTTCCGTGTGAATTGGAACAGCCTGTCCAAAGAAGTGCCGAAACACCTAAAAAAACCAACGAGGTTAATATCCCTAGTTGTTTTCTCATAAAGACTCCTTGGTTAAGGTCTTAGTTGTAGAAGATTTTGGATAATTCTTTTGAATTATAAATTTAGAGTCAGTATCGTTACATGCCCTACAGTTTTTCTGATCTGATTAAGAAAGATGTCTTACTTACCGACCTTTATGAGCTGTATTTTTTGCGAAACTTTTAGATGGCATGGGGTGTGTTTGAAAACTTCGCATTCATTTAAACTCATTGTTGAGTTTTTGTGTTTGACTTTTTCAATTTACACAACTCCTTTGCCAATTACTTAAAACTTTGTAACTAAGCAGAGAGATTATTCATCTGCTTTTGAGTTTCACATGCATTGGCATGCAAATCGCATTTTAGTAGCAATCACTGTTGTCAAAATATTTTGGTTCGCATACCGGCTTTGGAGAACATGCCCTTGGCTCGCAGTAACGTGGCTTTGGAGAACACGGCTCACAGCTTGGGTTACGATCGAAACAGCAGCTAGATAAAGACAATACTAATGTAGCTAAAAAGCCTAAACCTAAAAATTTTTTCATGAAAGAACTCCTGTTAGTTTTTAAAAAGTGTAAAGGATAACATTCGTCATTTTCTATTACCCATTTATATATCGCCTTTTTCTTCATGTAAGCATGTTGATTAGGGGTCGATTAACAAAAAAGTATTTATCTCATTAAATACGCCTTAAGAATTAATTGTTCCAGAAGATTTTTTTAATTAAAAATGAGTTTTGCTAGAAACTGTTTTTAACTCCTTGGTTTTCAAATTGATAAAAATTTTCAAAGTGCAAAAAAAATCTCTTTAAAAAAATTCTAAAAAAAACAGAAAAATAGGAAATGATAAGCAATAAATAAGTTTTCCTTGCTTTAAAAAGCCTTCGAAATCTATTAAAAATATGATTAAGGTATTAGATTTCTTGAAATTTTTGTTAAACACAAAGAATTGGTTAGAT
>NZ_BCPZ01000180.1:0-19891 GCF_001950615.1 Candidatus Protochlamydia sp. W-9 | reverse complement strand
TGTTCGATCATTTGATTGATGAAATAAAATGACAATTGTCATCATCTCTGGTATCGATCATTCAGGTTGAGGTCCTCGCTTTGTTTTGCCATGATCAATTAACTGCTTATTCCATTTCTGCCCAAAAGTCTTCCAGAAATCATCTACACTACAATATCATTTGATTAAATCCATTTTGACCTCTCATGTCATATTAAACATTAGTTTGGGAAAAACAAATGTTTTAAATGATGCAGAGGTCTTTTGTCATTTAAATTTTATTCTTCTTATTCATTATCAAAGGGATAAATCCAAAATTCAGGTTAATAAAATTACCGAGTTTTAATGCTAAGGGATGAATAAAACGCATGCATATTCTTAGTGAGCAAAGTAGATTCCTATTTCGCTAGATTAAAAACTATGAAGTAAAATAATTCAAAAAAAACTTTTGTATAATTAAAGATATGGTTAAAGAATTAATTAGATTTTATTTTGAAAAAGAACTTAACATTGGTTTTGATATAAATATTAATGAATATCAAAAAGAAATGACTTTGTTGCACAATAGCTTTTACAGGAACTTATATTGTTAAAGATCTATATTCTTTTTGTCTTTGAACCCTTAAGCAGCCTTTTCAACTCGCTTACCTTTAGGCATTCCTTGTTTAGTCATTTTATTCCGTGCAAAATATTTACACACAACTTCCATCTGTTGATTTACTCAGCCATTTCAGCATCTTTCCCCTACTTGCGCATCTCCAGAGCTATCCTCCGTCAAAAGCACAGCGCCCCACTTTCTGAGTTTCCTATACCTATGTGCAATTTTCTCCAATTCTACGTTTATTTTTTCACCGCATATTTTCAAACCCGTTGAATCAAAAAAAACGTCTTTGTTTCTTTTTAATTAAATAACAGGCTCTCATGTGAAGGGTTTTCTTCCTACGAGAAATCTGACTTTAACTAAAAACTGACTAATCAAATCTCATCACTGAAAATATTGACTTTCCAAACCCTTCCAGGCTTCTTAGCGTTAATTTACCCTTTTCCCTTCAACCAAAAGCACTAAAATCGCATTATCTGAGCATGGTTTGCGGTCTACCTACTAAATCACTACACGATAAAGAAAGCCGCTTTTTCTAAAGATGCCTCTCCAAACCAAATAGTTATGTTTTTCTTTTGAATCAATGCTTTATTGTACTTTGACCGATTCTTTATCTTGTATTCTGCTTCATTTTGCATAGAGCATTTCCGTTTTTGTCGAACTCAGCCCAATCTATGTTTTTTACTTTCCTACTCTCCATTTCATTTCAAGCCAATTGCGCAACATGCGCCTCATGTGAAATTGTGAAAATAAATAGTCAATCCTTCGATTGGTTTGAAATTGCCTTTTCTATATAATTATTTCATTCAATTGTAAAGTTATCAGTTTATATGAAACCAAAAGATTTAAAATCACCATTTAAATGGGAACATCGTCAAATCGTTATCCAAGATCGAGTTTGGTATGTTCCAGATCAGCACTTATCGGACATCCCTTTTATCTTTCCAGGCTGGACGCATGAACAGACATTCTCTCAAGACAAACCTATCTACTTAGAGTATTGCAGCGGAAATGGTGCATGGATTGCTTCTAAAGCCATTGAGCAGCCGCAATATAACTGGGTTGGCATTGAAAAAAAATTTGATCGAACGCGTAAAATTTGGTCCAAAATCAAGAAATTTGAACTTGATAATCTCCTAACAATTTGTGGAGAAGGGTTTCATGTTACCCGAGATTTTTTTGCTAATGAAAGTGTGGATGCCGTTTTTATTAATTTTCCAGATCCATGGCCAAAAAAAAGACATGCTAAACACCGCATTGTTCAACCAGCTTTTGTCAAAGAAATTCATCGTATCTTAAAAAGCGATAAACTCTTTACTCTAGTTACAGACGATGCTGCATATTCAAAAATCATGATTGATGTCATTCATCAAACCGGCGGTTTCACGTCACTCTTTGAAGCTCCTTATTATACGACTTCTTATCCAGGTTATGGATCTTCTTACTTTGAAGAGCTTTGGAGAGAAAAAGGAAAATCGATTCATTACCACGTTTTTCGAAAAATTTAACCTTAACAGACTCTCATGCAAGACTCAAACAGTGATTTTGAAGAACAGCCTGATCCATGTGAATTACAATGGAATCGCCCTTTTTATACTTTAAAAAATGAGCTCTTTATCCCTGTTGTTCTTGAAGAATCAACTACCCTTCCCGCTGGTTTTAATACAAAGACAATTTATTTAGACGGGCGATTAAAAGCTGATTTGAAATGGAAAGAAGCTCGCGAAGAAGCCTTAAAAGCCATTGAAGCTGGGGCCTATTTATTCTGGGATATCAATATTGGCTTAATGGATGAACTTCCTTTTGCTTTGATTAACCAAACCCAATATCTGTCTCTTTCTTTATCGCTAGAGCACTTTAGAGATTTTCTTTGGAAAGAATTTAAACATAAAACCATCGGAATTTCACTTTACAAAGGTTCTGCTGACTTTAGTTTAAGGTTTCCTTGGGACGCGCATCAAATTGAGAATTTAAAAGAGTGGATTACTCATCTTTTTAAAGATGAAATCCAACTAAAAGAAGAAACCGGTGTAAGCGTTTCCTCATTGGCTCACCTAACTGTAGCGGATTTCTGCCAAACCGAGCAAGGGCAACAACTCATTCGCCTTTTTTGCCGCGATGTTTCAATGGAATACATCTCACTTCTTGTTTCTTGTTTACCTGATAATTTACCCGCCTATCTTTTTTTAGATGTCACTCATTTTGCAAAGCATCCCCTTTATCAAATGCAGCTTCTTCACCCTGCCAGATTTGAACAATTCAACCTAGCGCTAAAAGGATTTACGCTCCCCTTTTCTGCTTGGGGTTGGCAATCACAAGC
Source organism: Candidatus Protochlamydia sp. W-9 (assembly GCF_001950615.1). Taxonomy (NCBI): domain Bacteria; kingdom Pseudomonadati; phylum Chlamydiota; class Chlamydiia; order Parachlamydiales; family Parachlamydiaceae; genus Candidatus Protochlamydia; species Candidatus Protochlamydia sp. W-9. Next base: position 16,991 of record NZ_BCPZ01000180.1, on the reverse strand, counting down.
CACTTTTCTCGGCTACAGTGGCATTCATCCGCTTCCGATTCCTTTCAATAATGTTGCCAGCATCGGCATTTGCATTCCCCCTCTATTTATTTCACGTCCCAGCCAATTTAAAGGTTTGGAGCAAGCGCTTAAAGATCTTCTTGCAAAAGCCATTCCTTTCAGACTCATCGCAGAGGAACATTTAATTACAGACTGGGATGGTTTAGATTATTTAATTTACACCCCTACTGGTTTGAGTGGACAAGGGAAAAGGAAACTCCAAGGCTTTTGTGCAGCCGGAGGTACCGCCATTTCAACATCAGATCTCATCGGATTGGATTACGAAATCACCTATGAAACATTTATGGCTGCTCCTTCACCTAAAAGCGAAGGCTTCTAAAAAATATTTGTAGGCCATCTAATCCGAGGACAAAATATTTTATGCAGCCATTATAATTCCTGAATGCTTTATATGCACATCCTGAATAGAATGCATTCTTTCAGCAAGGAACTTTTTTGCCTATGCCCACACTTACATTGATAGATGAAAAATCACTGAAATTTATTTTGAAAACAATTGGCTTGAACAAACCTTGAAGCAACTTACTTTAAATCCTTAATTGCTTAAAATGACAACTGCGAAGCAAGAAAATGGGTAACGTTTTGATAAGCCCATTTGTCGATTTGTTGATCACTCAATTTGAGTTGTTTTTTCACAAATTCTAGCAGAGTTGGGTAAGTGGAGGCATCTCCAAATTGTGAAAAAAAAATTTTTTCTTTGTTTTGGTAGGTTGAAGTAAAATCTTCTTCGTAGAAAAAATCTGTGCCTAAACAAATACCATCCTCTCCACCGAGTTCGAGCCAAAATGCAAGATGCTCGAGGATCGATTCTTCTCTCTCTCCGAGAAAGGGAGCATACAAATTTAATCCAATGAGCCCGTTTCTCTTAAAAATCTCTTTGGCAATATCAGTAGGTAAATTGCGAGGGGCATATTGCAAAGTTCGTGCATTGGAATGGCTAGCGATTAAAGGAAGGGTTAATGACTGTTGATCGATGTAATCGATAATTTCATACGCAAGGGCATCGGAGGTATGGCTCAAATCAATCGCAATTTGTTTTTGATCGAGTTCTTTTAATAATAATTTTCCCTCTTCTTTCAAGCCAATTTGGGTGAGGGATCCTCCTCCAAAGCGGTTTTCCCAATTCCAAGTCAAACTGATATAGAAAGGTTTCGCAATCGTTTCGATCAAATCATTTAAACGCGCCATCCCTACTTTTAAGGGTTCTTGTTCCCCGCAAAAACCAGAGGCATTTTCAAAAGCAATCAATACAGAAAGTGGAGCTGCTTCCTCGATTGTAGACACGGAACGTTGGTAAGGTTGCATGTTTAAAGGAAAATCTCTCAATAATTGTTGATAAATTTTCAATTGAGAAAGCCCTTTTTTGACAGACGAAGAATCTGTTTCAGTGAAAATCGCTAAAGTTTGCCATTTGACAAACCCTGCTTTCAATTGAGAGAGTGAACAACGAACAGCTGGATCATGCGGCGTTCGTTTAACGTCTTGCTCTAAATATGAAAGAAGATCGCAATGTAAATCAGCGATAAATGTCATAGCCTTATCCTTAGTTTGATCAAAAAGAGAGCATATCAAAGATTTGAAATAAATTGACGCAATAAATCTGCATTTACGGTTCTTCTCTTGGAAAACTACAGATTATTTTTCTATTTTACTTAATTGATTGCGGAGCCTACTATGTGAGACAACTTTAAAAGGGGAAATATGGGTCCTTCTTTACCAAGCTGTCTAGCAGAAATTAAATACTTGATCGAGCAGAATCGGGAAGAATGGCTAAAAGAGTATTATACTTTTTTAAGTTTTCCCAGTATTAGTTCTGAAACTCACTTTCAAGCCTCTCTATTAAACTGTGCAAACTGGGTTGTCGATTATTTAAAAACGCTAGGTTTTGAGGTAGAGCTTTGGCCGACTGAACAAGATGGTCCCCCAGTTATTTACGCCACGTACTTAAAGGCAGGTGCCGACAAACCCACTCTTCTCATTTATAATCACTACGATGTACAACCTGCCGATCCCTTAAATGAATGGAAAACAGATCCTTTTCAACCAAGCTTGAGAGACGGAAATGTTTATGCTCGAGGAGCCCAAGATAATAAAGGACAGTGTTTTTATGTTCTTCAAGCCTTAAAATTTTATTTAAAACAATATTCTCGATTACCGATTAACATCAAACTTTGTATTGAAGGAGAAGAGGAAATTGGTAGCGCAGGATTATCTCGATTATTACCAACCAAAGCAGAAGCTTTAAAGGCTGATTATTTAGCCGTTGTCGATTTAGGACTTAGGGACTCTCAAATCCCTGCCGTGACATTAGGCATTCGGGGTATTCTCACAATGGATGTCGAAGTACAAGGTTCAGATAATGATTTACATTCTGGCTCCCATGGGGGAATCGCCATCAATCCTATTCATGCGCTTGTAGCCATGCTCGCTTCATTGAGAGATGCTTCAGGAAAAATTACTGTTAAGGGATTTTATGATGATGTTGAAGAGATGAGCTTAGAAGAGCGTTCATCGGTTTCTTTTTATTTTGATTTAGCTGACTATCAAAGGTTAACAGGGGCCTATCCTGGAGGAGGAGAAAAAGATAAAACAGCTTTAGAAAGAGCGTGGGCAAGACCTACTTTAGAAATTAATGGGATTAATGGCGGATATACAGGCCAAGGATTTAAAACAGTGATTCCTGCGAGAGCCTCAGCTAAAATATCTTGCCGATTAGTTTCTCAACAAGATCCAAAAAAAATTGGAAGACTCATCGAGCACCATCTTAACGAAGCCGCTCCTCAAGGGATTCAAGTAAGAATTACTATACATCAAGGGCAAGGAAGGGCCATTCGAGTCAGTCCAAAATCGCAACTGGTCGCATCATTTTCAGAGGCTTTTCAGGAAGTTTTTGGTGTGCCTTGTGAATTCATTTTTGAAGGAGCCTCAATCCCTATTGTTCCTGAACTTGGAATGGCTTGTGGAGGAGAAGTTATTTTAATTGGATTGGGACTCACAACAGATCTTATCCATGCTCCGAATGAACATTTTGGGTTGGATCGGTTAGAAAAGGGGATTCTAATCACAGCTAGAGCGATCGAATTATTAGCGCAACATCCCAAAGACAAACGCTTAGAAGAATGTTCTAAGAGTTTGTCTTTATAAATCTAATCAAAAAAAATTAGGCGCCTTGATCTACTACAAATTGGTATTTACTAAGAGAATTGAAATCTTCTTCGATTTCACGCCCCATGTTTGCTTCTAACTTACTAGAGTAGTGATAACCGAGCTTGTAAAGGCCAAAAAAACTAGCTCCTATCCCCGTCACAAGGCCAGCCCCCATCAATGCATTTGAAGCAACAAGACCGCCAGCGATACCCAGAGCCCCTGCAGCTAAAAATGTAATAATAAGCACTTGTTTATGCAAGCGATTAGTTTTTTGGTGATCCAAAATCACATGTGTCTTACTAATAATTTTATCCACAGCGTTTACATAGTCAGTTCCTTGGTATTGATAAGTGTAAACATTTTTATTAGTATTCCACTGCGCCTCTAATTGATTCAATTCAGTATGGCTTGCCTCAGCAGCTTCATTTTCACCCATTATTTTTCCAAATAAATAAGTAGAAATACCTCCTACAACTAGACCCAAAACAACGGCCAATACCTGTTTGTTATTTTCCTTTTCTTCAGCTGTTTTCTCAGCAGGATGGTGGTGATGTTCAGTACGGTTGAAACTATACTCACGACGAGACAAATCGATAAAAACAGGGGCAGGCGATATAGAAGAGGGGCAGAATGCAGTTTGTTGCGTTTGCTCTGTTGTTGTAGAAAGAACAGAATTGGCTACTTTGCGAATTTTGGAAAATAACTGAGTAGTCGCAGTATGCATCGTATTCGTCAATGAAGGAATAGGGGGTGCAGAAGGCTGTGGTGAGTAATAACTATACGATTGACTTTGTGATTCTGGGTTATAAGGATAATCACGATATAATGGCGGGTAAAGTGAGCTACTTGATGGTTGGTGTCCGTCAACTGAATACATACTAGAACTCCTGTTTGGTTATGATGAGTTCTATTTTAAATTTTTCGTTTAAATAGAAAATAAATAGTTTATAAAGATTTTATCTGAAATTCTATTCTATCATTGCGATAGAAGCTAGGCGAATAATAAGGCAAAAGCAAAAAATGAGACTTAAGCGCTGATCATAAAAAGTTTTTGATTTTCATGATCAGCACTTAGATGAACTATTCAGAACGAAGCGAAACGAATAAATAAGCATTTCCTTGTTTTACTTGCAAAAGAATTGGCTTATCTGCAGAACTATTTTTTAAAGCGTTATTAAATTGCTCTACATTTTCAATTTTTTGATGATTAATGCCAAGAATAATGGCTCCTTTTTTTAACCCAGCAAAGTTAGCAACTGAGCCTGGATACACCTTTGTAATCATCACCCCTTGTTCATCTGATTTCATTTCGGAAGGGATATTTGCGACTTCAATTCCGAGCTGACTTTTGTGAGAAGATGCTGCTGCGACAGTTTCTTCAGTAAAATCACCAATAGTAAGAGAAAGGTCAATCTGTTTTTCTTTTCTCAAAATTGTCAAATTCACTTTTGTACCAGGTTTCATCCGATAAATCGCGTTACGTAAACTAGCCGCGCTCTCAATCGAGCGACCATTTAGTTTTAAAATAATATCTTCTACCTGGATTCCAGCTTTTTCAGCAGGAGAATTTTTAACAATATTTGTGACTAATGCTCCTTCTACTTTATCTAAACCAAAAGATTGAGCAAGATTATAATCAATCGACTGTAAAGAAACGCCCAAAAACCCTCTGGAGACTTTCCCTTGAGATAAAATTTCATCCATCACATGTTTAGCCATATTACTTGGGATTGCAAAACCAATTCCGATATAACCTGCTGATGCATTAGTCGCAATTGCCGTATTAATTCCTACAATTTCCCCATTTAATGTGAGCAAAGGGCCGCCTGAATTTCCTCGATTGATAGAAGCATCCGTTTGAATAAAATCTTCATAACGAGCAATATCTAAATTATTGCGACTTTTTGCACTCACGACACCAACAGTTAAGGTAGCTTGCAGGCCAAAAGGATTTCCAACTGCGGCAACCCATTGTCCAACTTCTAAATCGTCTGAATTACCAAGTGTCAAATATGGAAGATCTTTTGCGTCAATTTTAATGAGCGCTAAATCGCTACTAGGATCTTCCCCTAAAAGTTTTGCTGCAAGTTCTCTTCCATCATGAAGCTGCACAGCAATTGTTGTCATGTCATGAACGACATGGCTATTTGTTAAAATATACCCTTCTGGACTCACAATCACACCCGTTGCTTGACCCGATAACAATTGTTGACGAGAATCTCTCTTCGGCAATCCAAAAAAGTTCCAAAAATCCCCATTTTCTCCAAAATAATCTTCTAAAGAATTTTCATCCCCAAACAAAGATCCTTTTTTTTGTCCTTTAACCTTAATAGAGACAACGGCAGGAATCGCTTTCTTTGCGACGCCTCTAAAATCAACGACGGTTTCTTTTCCGGGCAAACGTTTGATATCTTCAGTTCGATTCTGTTCCTGAGTTGCCGCCTCTATTAAATTTGAGTTCGTAAAAGAAGAGCCTATTAAGGCAGCTCCTGTGGCGAGTAAACACAATTTGGTAAATATTGATAGTTGTTTCATATGAAGAGCACTCCTCTAATGATTTTTATGTTTTTTTTACTACGTTTTTTTAGAAATGTCAAGAGGAAGAAAAGAGTTAAAAGGAAGGAATATATAAATTTAAAACTTAGCAAGGATAAGGTTGAATTTTTTCTCATTGTATTTCTGAAAGATGTGTTTGTTCTGAATATTCATCTAATATAAATTCACTTAGCTGCCATTCACCTGGAAAAGAGTTAAATTTAGTATTTTTTATTTTTTCCAAATGAGTTAAAACAGACATTATTATATCCATATGCTCTTTTAGAATAGGCCTTTTTGTAATGACGACTGCAGGTCCATTAACAATTCCTAAAAATTTGCTATGAAATTCTAAGTTTGTGTATTTCCCAAGGCGATAATAGTCAGCAGCGAGTATACAACCCATCATGACCCCTGTTCGATCAATTCCCTCAGCACAATGTCCGTCAGCACAATGATTGATCACAATAATACTTTCCCTTTCAATAGACGGATCTTCAAGCGCGAATACAATTTTTTCTTGAAGATGTGCATAAAAAAGACCAAAAAAGGCATGTTGTTCTTCCCGATTAATTTTAGAAAAATTTTGGAAATAAGTTGTTAAAATATATTCAATTAAGTTTGTCAGTAAATTCTCGCAGTTTCCTAATTTTTGAGGGAAAACAAAAAATTTTGGATCAAGCATTTTTGCCAATAACCGGTATATAAATAGATGAATAGACATAGGAGCTGGAGAGAAGATATCGTTCATATTATCAACTGGTAAAACCACGATAGAGAGAACATCACCATATTCTTCTTGGGCTTCATAAATTTTTTTTATCCAAAGCGGTTCATTTGAGCCTATTTTTTCTATTGGGTCCAAATGAACGAATTGCACTACTTGCTGTTTTTTTGCCCTACAGTCACTAAGAAATGCTAAGTATTCCAGCGACAATTTTCCTTTCGCAATTGGTGCACAAGTACGTATGCGAATAAACTCTTTTTGCTGCCCACTTTTCGTGAATATTTGTCTACCCCATCTCCATGGACTATTAGCTGAGCTGAAAGGATAAAAAAGATCTATAAATTTATTGAAAGTTGGTCCTAATGCAGAATACAAAGCAGCTTGAGACATTTTTATTTTCGTCGATAGCAATAAGTGTGATTGAAGTATTTTATCAATTTTTGTGTTCCATTTGCCACCCCTATCACCCAAATCGATAACAAGATCTTTCAGATTTTTTGAGACGTTGACCTTGGTAAACCAATTTCCACAAATCAAATGCAGGGATTCTCTAACACGTTGGATCGAATCGTTTTCAATTTCACCGGAATTTGATAATTGAGATATTTTTGTTAAAAGTGCTCTAAGAGCGACGCCAAAACTGTGATAATTATCACGAGAAGAGCAAGTAGATTCTAATTGATTTATTGCCATCATCAACTGATTAAGATAAGGAAAAAAATCTTCGGGAAGCTTTGCTATTAGAGCATCCTCCAACAAATTATCAAATCCCTCTTCTCCATGTTTTTTGATTTGACTTAAAAGATTATCATAATATTTTAATTTCCAGTTAATTATAAAGTCATCTGTTACGCCAATAACGGGCGTTACAGCAGCAGTTGTAGCTGCTGCACAGCTTACAGTATCAGCTGTAACCTCAGTACGCATTGTGGAAGCACATTCTAAAGAGTCTTCGGTTCTTTTCCTTTTTAGACTTGTATCCAGTTTCTGCACTGAATCTAGATCTTTTCTTTTTTTCTCAATACGTGCTTGCCCATCCATCTCTTCCTTTTTTCTTTTAAAGAAACTTTGTATCTTTTCATCAAGTTTATTTAATTCTTCAACGTGCTGACATCCGTTTACAAGTTGTTGTAGACTTTCAAGGATTTGTGAAGAGGATGAGCTTGATATATCCATACACAATACCTATGTCATTATATGATATAACTTTGAATTTTAAAATTTATATTTTAAATCAAAGATGCATACATAGTGATTTCATTTTAAATTTAATTATTTTTCCTGGTTTAAATAAAATAATATACAGCATGCCACCTTTCTAGTAAACAAAAGCTATTAAACTATAAACTTGAAATTATTTGGGTGTCAAATTTTATTCAGGAGTCAATACATCGGTATTTTCTACATCGATGGTTAAACAATTATTTGAAGAATGATTCAAACAAGGCCCTTCTTCGCTTTTCCATAAACCTTTTTGGGATAAAAGATCGATAATTTGAGGAATAGCTTCTCTAGCGGCTTTTCTTCCACCTTCGTATACAAGTTCATTTTTGTGATCATCAAATAAACCAACCTCACCAAGTTCAGGGCGAATCACTACGTCGGCATCTTTCACACAGCTTTCACTTTGCAATAAAAATTTAATTTCAGCCGAACGAGCAGCTATTCCAAATAAGTTTGTCGGGCATGTTTTGGGAAGTAATTCACTTAAATCTACCGCAACGACAACTTGCGCCAGATTCTTTTTTGCCATACAAACTGGTACAGGATCTGCGACTCCACCATCGACCAATAATCGATCGTGTAAATAAACAGGAGAAAATACAAAGGGAACAGCAGCAGATGCATGAACAGCAGGAATAAGAGGACCAGAATTTAAACAAATCACCTCTCCCTCGATTAAATCAGTGGCAGCGCAGCAAAGAGGAATATACAATTCTTCAAAATATTTGGCACGGAGGTTTTTCTTTAAAAATTGCCTTAAAGATCTTCCCTGAACAAATCCATAACGGCATTGCCAGAAACTCACATCTAAAATATCCCATTTTTTCAAAGGGCGCAAAATTTTTTTGAGATAGCTAGCTTTTGGGCAATCTGCATAAAGTGCTCCAACAATACTTCCCGCACTACAACCAACAATTAAATCAATAGGAATACCTGCTTGTTCAAACTCTTCTAAAACGCCAACATGAGCCATCCCTCGTGCCCCACCTCCACCTAAAACAAGAGCTAATCTGACTTCATGACAAAGAGGACAATCGGGAATAGGTTTTGGATTAGCAGGAAGATGATATTTGGTTTCGCAACCATATAACAATAAGCTTATTAAATAGATAAAAAAGCAATGATTGGATAATTTCAATCGATTCTTTATTTTTACAAATAGACATAAACTTATTGTCATAAATGATAGACCGTCTAATAAAAGCATTAATTGGAATAAGAGAGTTATGTTAGCACTAAAGACACTTAAAAAGTTACTTTTGTGTATCTTTCGTCATTTAACATATGCAACCCTTTTCTTAATACAAATTCTTTTTATTTAACAAATTTTTAGGAGATTTTTTTACTCCTAAAGAGTTAAAATTTAAATAACTGAAAATGAGAAATAAAGAATTTATTTGAGTTTACAAAGACGCAGAAAAAATCTTAAAATGTTTTTTTATTATAAAATCGATAAGTTAATAAGGGAAAATCTTAGACGTTGATTTAAAGGCATTTTAACATTTAAGGTAGAGTTTGTCATGAATAGCTTGAAAATCCAAATGAGTGGATTAATGATATTAGTTTCTCATTTATTAGGAGTTACTATGTTACAAGCAGCAGATACTCATCCTCCCAGGCAGTGGATAGAAACTTTAGACAGTGTTGATCAAATGAAAGCGTCGTTTCCTCATCGCGCTATCGAAATGACCTTTGACATCCCCTTTAAAAATACGCCATCTAAAGGACATTTGCATATTTTTACAAGTGCAACACAAACAGGAGTATTTCTTTTAAGTGCTTTGACATTGCCTTTTATTAATGAAAAAATATTAAATGAAAAAAATTACAAAATAGCATTTGAAACATATCTCGTTCCCCATGTTTTTTATTCTCCTCAACAATTTCATCGCCATCAAACGTTTTATTGCTCTCATTCTCTATTTAAAGGGAAAAAAGCCCTTTTATTTCAATACTCTTACTATGATAAGCAAAAAAAATTGTTAAAGGGGTTATCAATTGTTAGAGGAAATACTTTATACATGCTTTTTTATTTGACACCCCAAATGCAATTCAATGAAACCGACTTCCAGTGTTTTATCGAATCATTTGATTTACAGAATAAAAAAACTCTGTTCTAAGCCGCTGCTTTTAAAAGTTTTTGTTAAGCCAGGCTTTAAATTCAGGCAGATCTCGAATGGCATCAAACTCTCGCTTTTGAATAATGGTAGGAAGATTGGGAAGCCCTACTTGTTCAGCAGAACGAAGCCAACCTATGGCAGGCTTAGCTTCTCCCATGATCGCATACGAGAGGGCGTTAATTAAAGCTATATCACTAGCCTGATCTTGCTGGAAAATTTGATTCCCAATTTTAACAGCCATTTCCCACTCTTGTAAACGATAAGCTAATTGTTGCAACATTTTTAAATAAGGAAGAGAAAGTTTACTTTTAATTGATATTAGCCATTCATAAGCCTGTTTATATTGCCCTTGATCAGCTAAAATGTGTGCCATATACTGAGTAGCAGTCACATAAATCACTCCTTGACTGGCTTGTTCTCTTAAAGAGACGAATTTTGAGAACGCTTCCTCTTGGTTTCCCATTCTTAAATTCTCAATAGCCTCTGCCATTTTTTTTTGTAATTTTGTGTCTGCATCCCCAGCAGTTATTTTTCGTACATCGATCCAAGAACGATAACTTTCAAAACCCATCATTAAGAAAAGCGCTCCAACGAAAAATTGTTGGATACTAAAAAAATAAAGGCAGAGAAATGCAGCTAAAACCACACTTAAAAAAAAGGCTAATTTCAATCCCTTTATTCCCAATAAACTTTCTAGTATGATTCTTAAAAGATGACCTCCATCCAATGGTAAAACTGGTAAAAGATTAAGAAGAGTCCAAAATATGTTTACATGAATAGCGACTTCAAAAGCATATTTTATTAAGGGTGAAGAAAGTGTGTTCCAATGAGAATATATCCAATAGACAAGAAAAAATAGAACAAAGCCAGCTAAGGGGCCATTTAAAACAACTAAAAATTCCTGCCATTTCGTTAAATCTTTACCTGTTCGCCTTGTTACTCCCCCAAGACCCACTAAATCAATTTCAGCTTTTTGACCAAATGCCAGAGCTGTTAAAGCGTGACCGTATTCATGGATCAGAATAGAAATAAAAATCACAAGAGACCAGATGGCTGTTCCTATTAAAGATTGGCTATTTAGCCAACCAATCATAGCAATCAAAAACCAAAAAAAAGGAAAAACACGAATCGGAATAAAACTTGAAATGGAGATCATTTTAAACTCGGGGATGAATTAGGTAATTTAGAATTCAATAATAACTGGACAGATAAACCCATATCTGCAGGGGTTTCTGCAATTAAAACTCCAGCCTGCTTGAGCGTTTTTATTTTATCGGACGCTGTTCCTTTTCCGCCTGAAACAATAGCTCCAGCATGGCCCATGCGTCTACCAATTGGGGCAGTTTGCCCTGCAATAAAAGCAGCTATCGGTTTAGAGCAAAACTGTTTAATCCATTCTGCAGCTTCTTCTTCAGCTTTTCCTCCAATTTCTCCAATGAGTAAAATAGCATCAGTCTCAGAATCATTTTCAAAAAGTTTTAAAACATCGATAAAGTTAGTTCCATTAAGAGGATCTCCTCCTATTCCTACACAGGTTGATTGTCCCAAACCTAATTGCGTGGTTTGCCAAACGGCTTCGTAAGTCAAAGTTCCTGAGCGAGAAACAATGCCAACATTTCCTTTTTGATGGATGTAATCCGGCATGATCCCCATTTTACACTCTCCTGGTGTAATAACACCAGGGCAATTAGGACCTATCAAGCGACTTGTTTGACTTGCTCTCATTACCTGGCTTACTTTTAACATATCTTGAATGGGAATTCCTTCAGTGATACAAACAATCAATTCAATTCCTGCTTCTTCGGCTTCTAAAATAGCTTCTGCAGCAAATGGTGGAGGAACAAAAATCAATGAGGCATTGCATTGAGTCTTTTGCTTCGCTTCCCAAACCGTATCAAATACCGGGAGACCGGATATTTCTTCTCCCCCTTTACCGGGTGTGACTCCTCCGACATAGGTTGGTGCATAAAGCATGCTTTGCTCTGTGTGAAAACGACCAGCTTTTCCAGTTATTCCTTGCGTAATCACTCGTGTTTGTTTGTTAACCAAAATAGCCATGGATCACCTTACTGATTGTGCTAATTGAACTGCTTGTTGAGCTGCTTCTGTCAAATTTTCTGTAATTAAAATCTCTAAACCTGATTGTTGAAGAAGTTGCTTCCCTTTTTCGACATTTGTTCCTTCCATTCTTACAATTAAGGGAATATGAATTTGTAAGCCTTTAGCTGCTTCGATAATTCCTGAGGCTAACGTTTCACAATTCATAATTCCCCCAAAGATGTTAATTAAAATGGCCTTCACATTAGAATCCGATAGAATAATTCTAAATCCTTCTGCCACTTTATCTTGCGATGCCCCGCCTCCTACATCCAAAAAGTTAGCGGGCCGTCCACCATGGTATTGAATAAGGTCCATTGTAGCCATGGCTAATCCAGCTCCATTGACCATACAACCAATTTCCCCCTCTAAAGCAACATAGGCAAGTTCAAATTGCTGTGCTCTTGCTTCATTATTAGACATTTGTGAAGGATCGAATAAAGTTTTCAAGTCCTCATGTTTAAAAAGAGCATTGTCATCAATTGATAACTTCGCGTCCAGCGCTAATAAATGGCCTTCCTTTGTTTCCACAAGAGGGTTAATTTCAAGAAGAGAAGCATCCGTTTCTTTAAAAGCTTTCACAAGAGATTGAATAATTGCAACCCCCTCTTGAATTTGTTTTCCCTTCCATCCCATAAAGCTTGCAATGCGAATTAAATGATAAGATCTAAAAGTTTCCTCCAAAGGAATTGGAAGCATTAACAATTGATTAGGTTGTTCGTGAGCAATTTTTTCAATGTTTATTCCTCCGATAGGAGAAGCGATTAAAACACGGCTTGCCAATTCACGATTAATAGTGATTCCTAAATAGAATTCTTTTTTAATCAAAATAGCAGGGGAAATCAAAACTTGATGAGAAATCATTCCGCTAGGGCCTGTCTGTTCATTAATGATTTTTTTTCCGATGAGTTCTTGGGAAAATTCTAAGATTTCTTGCGGATTTGTCGCTAACTTGACTCCACCGGCTTTTCCGCGTCCTCCGGCATGCACCTGTACTTTGATGATAGCACTTTGCAATTGGTATTGCTTAATGATCTCTTCCACTTCTTTCGAAGAAGAAGCGATATAAAAATCAGGAACGGGAATGCCATACTTACGTAAAATTTGCTTGGCTTGAAACTCGTGTGTATTCATGATGGACCTTCATTATTCTAAAAGCTAATTAGTGTTTTATGTATAGAATTGATAGGGTAAGCCAAATTAAGATCTTCACCTTTTTCTTTTTTATATGCTAAGCTTTTTTTTACTCATCTTATACATAAAAGGAAGGATTCCAAGACAACATGGTAATGGATTATTTTAAATCGAGCTTTGCAAAAGTCAAATTAGCTCTTTCACGTGCAAGAAACCTTCTCAGTGACAAATTAAAATCAATTTTTCAAGGCAAAATTGATGAACATACTTTAGAGCAGCTTGAACAACTTTTATACGAAGCTGATTTTGGTGTCAAAACTGCATCTGAGCTGACTGAAAAAATACGCGACTTACATCGCCAACACCCCAATTTGAAAACTGAAGATTATATTGAAGCTTTAAAACAGCAATTAATTTCTTTAGTGAGTCAATATCCTTCTAACCTCCTCGAACTTAACTCTTCACAACTGCCTCAAATTATCTTAATTGTTGGAGTCAATGGGAATGGAAAAACAACGTCCGTTGCAAAGTTAGCTCATCAATTTAAACAAAAGGGTAAAAAAGTCCTTGTTGCTGCCGCCGATACGTTTCGAGCTGCTGCCATCGAACAATTAGAGTTATGGGCTCATAAATTACACATAGAAATTGTCAAGGGTCATCCAAAAAGTGATCCTGCCGCTGTCGCTTTTGATGCAATTCAAGCAGCAAAAGCAAGAAAGTGTGATTTGGTTATCATTGATACAGCAGGACGATTACATACCAAAACGCCCTTAATGCAAGAATTGGAAAAAATAAAACGTTCTTGCCAAAAAGCTTCACAAACGGGACCTCATGAAACACTGTTAGTTTTAGACGCTACGACCGGCCAAAATGCCATCGAACAAGCTAAACAATTTCATCATTTTACCCCAATTACAGGACTTATTCTGACGAAATTAGATGGAACCGCCAAAGGAGGAATCGTGATTGCCATTCAAAGAGAACTTGGCATTCCCGTCAAATTTATCGGAACAGGAGAAGGAGAAGAAGATCTTCAACCTTTCGATGTACAAACATTTGTTTCCAACCTTTTTGATTAAATATGGCATATATTACTGTTGGTTATTTTACAGAAAACACTCCTTACGAAGAAGAAATTCGTCATTTGGCTGAAAGTTTAGAACGATTTTATTTGCCAATGGACCTTGTCGCTGTCCCTACACAAGGAAGCTGGCAAGCTAATACGCAATATAAAGCTTACTTTATTAAACAAATGCTTGTTCGCCATTATCCTAAAAATATTTTATACTTAGATGCAGATGCAAGAGTTCAACAGTATCCCGCCCTATTTGATCAAATAGATGCAGATTTAGCCGTTTTTTATTGGCATAACAAAGAACTGATTAGTAGTACGCTCTATTTTGCTAATAATGCTAAAATTGCTGAGTTAATAGAAAGATGGATCACTTGTTGTTTTGAAAACCCCGATATTTGGGATCAAAAAGTTTTACAATATGTCATTCAAGAATCAAAAGATCTTAACCTGAGAATTGACATGCTTCCCCCCTCTTATTGTCAAATTTTTGATTTGATGCAACAAGAAGGAGAACCAGTCATTGAACAATTTCAAGCAAGCCGCCGTTTTAAAACTCAAATAGATTCTTCAAAGAATGAAGCTTAAAAGGCGACATATGTTGGATTAGAGCTTTTCGTCAATCCTAGATTAAATGTATTTGTCCAAGTTCTAAAATGATCCGCATAAGTTTGATCAATGCATCCTATTCCTTTTGCAATTAATTCAACTCCGATCCCAATTAGGTTTGAAGAAAAAAAGTAAAAACTTTTTTTATTTGTGATCATTTGATTAATTTTTGATGAGGAAGGATGGTTTAGTGCCAGCTGAATCATCGTAAATGTGAAGATAATACGAAACGTTTCCTGCGTCCATTTCATGTCTTGATTTTCGAAAATATAATTAAAAATAGGTGTCGTCAAAGCATGCATTAAAGAAGCTGTTGCAGCAACTCCCGAGAGGACCAACGGGCGCGTTAAATTAGCTGCCGCTCTGGAAGGATTTGTCTTGAGAATAATAAATGAAGCAGCAAATGAATAAAGGGCACTACGACAAATAGAAGGCCCAGTATTTACTGGTAACTGCATATAGTAGCTCTTGATCCCATTGTGAATTAAATTTAATAGCATTTCAACCTCACTCAATTCTATTTTCAAAACTTCTATTTCTGATAAATTTTTTTACACTTTACAGATTCGGATTTCTGTTTACAACTAAAATCGCATATGCTTTTAAACACGTGAAATGAGTAGAATTGAAATAGGAGCGAGAACATAGACAAAAAAATTAATCTAACTTAGATTGATTGTTTTAAATTTTCAGTAATTAGTGATTGTATGTCTCAACTAACAATTCTTATTGTCGGAGGTGCCGGATATATTGGTTCTCATGTCAACAAAATGCTAAATCTCATGGGTTATCACACTATAGTTGTCGATAATCTCAGTCGAGGATCTATAAAAACTGTTCTTCATGGGACATTTGTGCAGGGAGATCTCTGCGATCCACTTTTTCTCAATCAGCTATTCCAAAAATACTCTATTGATGCTGTCATGCATTTTGCTGCATATATCGATGTTGGAGAGTCTGTCGTGAATCCAGCCAAATATTATCAGAACAATGTTGTGAATACATTGAATCTTTTAACAGCAATGGTAAAATCTCAAGTTAAAACGTTTATTTTCTCCTCAACTGCAGCCATTTTTGGCTATCCTCTTTCCAATAAGATCGGTGAATCTCATCCCTGTCATCCTATTAATCCCTATGGAGAAACTAAATGGGTCGCAGAAAAGATGTTACGAGATTTTGAACAGGCTTATGGTCTTAAATATTCCTGTCTTCGCTATTTTAATGCGGCTGGAGGAGATCCTGAAGGTAAAATTAAAAATTATCAGACAAAATCTTCAAATCTCATCCCTCTCATCCTCAAAAGCCTTCAACATGGGACAAAATCTATCACCATTTATGGAACTGATTATGCAACTCCTGATGGAACATGCATCAGAGATTATATTCACATTCAAGATTTAGGGCATGCTCATATTAAAGCCTTAGAACAATTATTTAATGGCTCTTCTTCTACAAGCTATAATCTTGGAAACGGAAGTGGATTTAGCGTTAAAGAGGTCATCCAAACGGTGGAGAAAGTATTAAATAAAAAAGTTTCCTTCATTGAAGGAGCTCGTCGGCCAGGTGATCCCCCCATATTGCTTGCAGATACACAAAAAGCAGCATCGCTATTAAATTGGCATCCTCAGTTTAGTTTAGCTGAAATGATTAATCATGCCTGGACTGCTTATCACTAGAAAAAGTTCCTACTAAATATCTCTCTAAACAGCAGTTCACAATTCTCTCATCTAAATAAAAAAATAAAATTGATTTACAATTTGAGAATATAATTCTTAAATCATATTATAAAAAATATACAAATTAAATTATTATATGGAAATATTTAATTCAAATTTTAATAGAAGTCGATCATATTTATAAAAAATTTTATTAAGTAGTGATGAAAAATAAATTTATTAAGTTAATAAACTGAATTTTGAGTTTATTTGCTTAAAAAAATTTAGTTTGTTTGCGAGTTTTCTAGATTTTTTAAAAAATAGTGGATTGGATATTTTTTTAAAAAAGGAAAAACATCATGCAAAATGTTGAACTCATAAATACGCCTAAAGTTCAAATTAAAAGATTTTTTTATATATTTTTTTTCTCTTTTGAAAGATGGAAAAAATAGATCTAAACTAAAAAAATAACTACCTGAATTTTGGGTTTTTAGGCAGCCATTAACAATAAGCGATGCTGCTCTGCTAAGTTTATCGATGGCTTTTTAGGTTGGTGAGTATAAGCAATAATCCCAGCTAATAGATTAATTAAAAAATTTCCGGCATTTCTG
>NZ_BCPZ01000179.1:0-55657 GCF_001950615.1 Candidatus Protochlamydia sp. W-9 | reverse complement strand
ATTCTTCGATACCCAAACCTTCTTCTTTCATGAGCTATCGAAATCATTTTATCCTTTACTTCTGTATCATTCTTCATTTTATGCTTATAGCGCCCAACAGACCTATCGAAAGCAAGTAAACGACAAGCTCTCCTTTGATTGATGCCATGGTCGATGGTTAGATCATTCATAGCCTTTCTTAGCCTGCGGGCCTACCACTTTTTTGACAAAAGATCCTTCAAAGCCAAATTATCAAGAGCATAATCAGCTACAAGCCTTTTTAATTTCTTATTTTCTTCTTCTAGAGTTTTTAATCTTTGTGCCTCAGATACACTCATTCTGCCAAATTTGGCTTTCCATGAGTCATAAGTGGCGGGAGCTATGCTGTATTTACGATAAACTTCAGCTACTGCTGAGCTTGCTTCTGCTTCTTTGAGTATTTGAATGATGTGTGCTTCTGAAAATTTTTTTTTCATTGGTTCGTTTCCTAAAATTTATCTATTTTAACACGAACCTCTATTTCTTCTTGGATGATTTTTAAGGGGCAAGGTCAATTAATAAAAATTTATTCGTTTCTTAGAAGATTAAGAAGAACAATAGAGCGTTCATCGGAGGTACGGCTAAGCTCAACCTTAGCTTTTCTAAGAATAGTATCTACTTGTTTTTGAGGAGATGTCATAGAAGCTTCTTGAAGGCTTGATAACAATTGCTCATTTGAAAATAAAGGTTTTTTGGCAAAAGTATCGGAAGAGCATAAGGAACCATAAAAAAGAATTGCATCTCCAACATTCCATGGATGTTCGATTTCTACAAATGAGTTTAAATGATTAATTCCTAGAGGAGAATTTTCAGAATTAATGAGTTCTAATTGCAATTTTTCTTTTGGGAGATACCATAAGTGTCCACATCCACAAGAAATAAACCGGAAGAGATTTTCTTGAGGAGAAAGAATAAGATAACTAAAAGAGAAATTTTGCTTCATAGGATCATTTAACAAGAGTGCATTGAGGACCGTAGCCATTTCTTCAGGCCTTTGAGTAAGTTGACAAAGAGCACGAACCATTCCTCTTAAAACTGAAGTATAGACAATTCCTGCTGAGCCTTTTACGGAAGGTTCTCCAATGATGATTCCATAGCCGTGATGGGGGAGATTAAAAAAATCATAATATAAACTCGATATTCCCAAACTTTTATAAGAAGCAAGCCCTATATCAATTTTAGACCATTTGGGAGGATTATCTGGAACTAAAGAATGCTGAGCGTGACGCAAGCTTTCTGAAAGATCGCTTAATGGATCTAATTCTTTGTTTTCTTTAAGCAGAGCTGGAGAATAAAGGTAAGCAGAGACATCTGTCATAAAATCAACGATATCTTGATACCGATCCTCGGGATTTAACTGTAAAGCTTTGGCTAATATTTTTTGAAGTCCTTTAGGCATGATAGAAAGATGAATTTGCCCATGGCTCAATTTTCCAAGCACGAGTTCATAAGTGATGATACCTAATGAGTAAATATCTGAAGGATATGAAGTTGATTCAGGATTGTTTTTTTGTTCGGGACTCATATAAATAGGAGTTCCAATTAAACGGCGTTGAGATTTTGGATCTGTTTGCCCTTCTGTTAAAAGCTGAGCAATCCCAAAATCAATAACTTTGACTCCTCCTGATTCTGTCACTAAAATATTTTCAGGCTTGACATCTCGATGAATCACACCATGAGCATGAAGGTGGCATAGAGCCATTGAAATTTCCATAACTAGCTCTAAAGCATGCTTAAGAGAAATTAGATTGCGTAAAAGATATTGCCTTAAAGAAATGCCTTGGATAAATTCCATGGCAATATAAAGTCCGCCTTCCCACTCTCCTTGCCCATACAACTTAACAATGTTTGGATGATCTGCAAGCCCAATAATTTCAGATTCACGCAGAAATCGTTGAACCATTTCTGGATTGGAAACAAATTCTGGAAAGAGAACTTTAATAGTGATAGGGTCCTTGGTATCTGGGTGTGTGGCCAGATAAAGAATACTCATACCGCCCTTTTCGAGTAGAGCTTCTACTTGATAAGGGCCAATTCTTTCAGGAATTTTAACAATATTTTTAGTTGAATCAAGGGCGGTTGGTAAAGTTATTCGTTTACTAGGATCTAATTCCACTGTATTAACCTAAAATATCAAAAATCAATTCTGAGTAAAATCTATGTCATTTATTCATTAAAAAATAATCGGTAATCAATGACCTAATTCTAAAACTCTTACACCTAAAACTTCCCCAATACGAAGTAACTCTCCTCGTCCGACAATTTTTCCATTAATCGTTAAATCGACGCCATCTTCCGGTTTAATGTTTAATTCAAGCATATTACCGGGTTCAAGTTTGAGTAAATGATCCATAGACATTTGGATACGGCCGACTTCTACAGTCAGATTGACCGGAATTTGGTTGGGGGTAATGAGACCTGTTTTTGTGTTTTCTGTAATAGAAGAAGCGGGACTACTTTGAGATGAATTGTTTTTGGGAGAAGTTTGTTCTTCTTCTGTTACTTCATCTAAAGTAAAATTTTCATCATCATCATCATCTTCAGCTTCTTCCTCGTCGTCTTCGAAATCAAAATCTTCGTCTTCATCTTCAGTAAAATTTAAGTCACTTAAATCATCATCATCTTCTTCTGATTGTTTTACCATAGGGAGTTCCTCTTGTGGCATATTTAATTCTTGTAAAGGTGTTTCAATTTCTTGGATGAGAGGAGTTTCTAAAATTTTGATAACACCATCTTTGATTTTTCCTCGATGGGCAGGTTTTCCGTTAACCGTCAACATAAGACGGCCTGTCAATTCTTGAGGATCTAATGAGCAGCTATCCAAAACAATAAAATCACCTAAGCAAACTGAAGACCACTCTTTTAATGAAAGTGTCGTCTTTCCGGCTTCTAAATGTACTTGAATATCAATAGCTTTGGCAAGTTCAGTCGTCAAATGAGAAGGGCCTCGGGAAGCAAAGTGCTCGACCCAGGAACGTCTCAAATCTTTTGAAATAATTAATCGACCCCAGACTATTTGTTCTTGAAATTGCAGACAGATATCTAGACATAAAGCGCTTTCATTAGGTAAAGAAGTTTGATTAGTGAGGATAGGAGTAATTGATTTATCGAAGTTAAGCTGATTGGTGTGGTAAAGAACTTCAAGAGCAAAAAATCGATAAAAGCTTTCACTTAATGCTCGATCTTGAAAACTAATAGGGTGAGACTCTTTAGTTAAAAGCCATGTCTCTAAAATAGCCATTTCCTGTTCCGGCATTATCCAACAAGCTTGTCCTTGTAAAGTTGGAATTGCAAAATGTAAAGGAAATGGGGAATCCCCTAGTCCTTCATATAAATTTTCTTGAGAACGCCAAACCAATTCTTTGGGTTGAATAAATAATCCTTCTCGATCAAAAGATTTTGCAATGCGTTGAGAAAGCTCTTCCCAGGGAAAAGGAGGAGCAGATCCTGTTAGGGGAATCTCATCTAAATTTTTTAATTCTGGATCAATTGTACGAATCCAATCATAGGAAGCTGAAGGAGTTGCCATTTTGTCTAACCTGAGTTTGTATTCCCTATGCAATTTATAGTAGGCGTTAAAATTAATTTTTTTAAAATACTATTTTCTCATATTTTTCTCAAAATTTGGAGAGAAATTTTGTCATTCATGTCAAATACTAATATGTACAATAAAAATGGATTAGAAAAAAGTGAATAACTTATCCATGCATGAAAAGTTTCTTTTTTTATCCATCCGTAGAAATGTCGGATGAGGGTTGTTTAATAAAAAAAGATAGCCAATAAATGCATTGGCTATCTATGAAAAAAAATAAAAATTTTTTAACAATTAAGTTTACTCTTCTTCTTTTTGGTCTTGGGCTTGTTGATCTCGTTTTTGTTCTCGCTCTTCCCTAGTGAAATATTTATAAGAGTCCGTATCAGCATTCGCTTCAGGAAGGGTCGTTGTGGTTAAAACGTTAACAATAATATCTTGCCGCGCAAGGTTTTCTACTAAAGAATCTTCAACAATTTTACGATCTAAAAATCGCTTCGCTTCATCAGTTAAGTTGGCAAAAGCGACATTGAATTCTCTCGCGGCTCCTTCAAAATTTGTTAAAGTGACTGTTGCTCCTTCAAAAATAGGGGGATATCGAAGTGTGACAACTGTATCTGTCTTTTCACCTGTTTTAATAATCTGCATTTTTTCTACAATTTGGGCGACGATATCTTTAATTGACGATGAAGTTTTTGGTTCTTCAGCCAATTCCGCTTTATCTGCTAAAAAGGCGATCGGACGCTGTTGTGAATTAATGGCTGATAAATCTACCTGTTCTTCTCGTGCTTCGAATGGAGTTCGGCTAAGTTTCTGTTTTTCTTTTTTAGGAGAGGGAGCAGCACTGTCAGTTGCTAAAGCAAAGGAGCTGTTTTTTTCTTTTTTTCCTTCAATGACAGATTCACGAACAATTTCTCCGTGAAGGAAAGTATCTTTCAAGGGTTTTTCAGTGGAGTTTTGCTCAAGTTGAGGATTCTTATTTTCAGCCATTTCCAAAATTGGCTGTTGGTTGTTTTCTTCTTTTATAAAAGGATTTTTTGCAACCATACTAGGGGATTTGCGGGTTGATTTATTTTTTGCTGACAGATCAAAAAGAGAGAGGGGAGCCGCTTCATTTTCTTCTTCCAGTCCGGCTAATTCTTCTTGTTCTTTTGAGGGATCTTCATCATTACGAACAAGTTTTTTAAAATTTTTATCACTGCGTGGAGTGCCTTCAGGGCGACTTCGACCAAGGCTTGAAGAATCAGACCTTGGATTAAATCTAACTGGGTTGATTTCATCAGATGATGGCATATTACACTCCTTTTCCGTTAAATAAGCTGCTAACCGCGCTTTCACTTTTTTGTTGCTTTCCTCAGAGAACTTAAGAATTGCGTCTTTGATTAGAGACAAAAATGATCGAACCTAATTCATCTTGTTCCCTGCCTTCCACAATTTCAAGTTCTTTACGCATTTCCTTTTCCCAGTCTTTTTTATGACTTAAGAGCTTATCTACTTCTTGTCTTTTTATACGTAATTCTTCTTTCGCTTGATCCAAATTTTTTTGAGCAATTTTAACCTGCTCTGCTTGGTCTTTAACTTTTTTTTCCTCGATTGCTAATTTTTCTTCCACGACTTTAATGTAAGCTTTCATTTGAATAACTTTTGGGCTAGTCGTTCCTTGATCTAATTGCTCTCTTAATTGATTCAATTTGTCTTGTTTGTGACTCTTTACTTTATTTCTTTCCGCTTCTCGTTCGGCTAACTTTTCTTTTTCTTTTTCCAGTGCTAATTGCTTTTGTTTAACATTTTTTTCGGCTTCTTCAACGCGCCTTTGTTTAACTTCAATGACTTGTTTTAAAGGATAAACGATTTTGCTCATAATTTAACCAATTTTATCTGAAGAGAGATTTCAGGAGTTGGACAGTCTCTTGAAATGAGCATTTTTCGTCGACACCTTGTTTGAGAAATTTTAAAACTTTTTCGATATAGTCTATGGCAAAATCTCCTGCTCTATCCGCCCCTCTTTTGTATTCGCCAATTTTAATTAATAGCTCGTTTTTTTTATAATTAGCTAAAACTTCTTTAAGTTTACCAACTAATTGCAAGTGTTCTTTGGGAACAATGGCATTCATGACACGACTTGCAGAGGAGAGAACATCAATGGCAGGATAATGATATTGACGTGCGAGTTCGCTAGATAAAATAATGTGACCATCCAGAATAGAGCGTACTTCATCAGCAACGGGTTCATTCATATCATCTCCAGCCACTAAGATAGTATAAAAAGCTGTAATACTCCCTTTATCAGAATTTCCCGCTCTTTCCAATAGTTTAGGAAGCGTTGAAAAGACTGAAGGAGTATAACCCGCTCTTGCCGGAGGTTCGCCTGCTGCTAAGCCTACTTCACGCAGAGCTCTTGCAAATCTCGTCACCGAATCCATCATTAAGATGACAGATTTACCTTGATCTCTAAAATATTCAGCAATCGCAGTACCAACGTAAGCTGCATTGAGACGAAGTTGGGAGGCTTGGTCAGAGGTCGAGACCACAAGGACAGATCTTTTTAGTCCTTCAGGACCTAAATCCTTTTCAATAAATTCTCTGAGTTCTCGCCCCCGCTCCCCAATTAGACTGATTACATTGACATCTGCGACTGCGTTGCGAGCAATCATTCCCAGTAATGTTGATTTACCACCACCTGCAGCAGCAAAAATTCCTACCCTTTGTCCGAGGCCTGTAGTTAATACGCCGTCAATAGCCCTTATTCCAACGGAAATAGGGTTATGAATAGGCATTCTTTTGACAGGGTCAGGAGGAGCTTGAATAACAGGATAGGTCTCTTCTAAGATTAAAGGGCCTTTGGTTTCTTCGTCTAAGGGTTCTCCTAAACCATTTAAAATTCTCCCAAGCAATTGAGGGCCGACTTTGATGTGTAAAGGGAGATGAGTGGGAATGACTTCAGAAGAGGGGCCGATACCAGTCATTTCTCCTAAAGGAGAAAGAAGGACTTCGTCTTTTGTAAAACCCACCACTTCTGCGCGTAAAGGGTCACCTGCTCTTTTGATTAAACAAACTTCCCCAATTTTTACTTGAGGCACTACAGCTTTGATTAACATTCCAACAATTTCGGTAATGCGGCCATTTACCGTCGTAAGTTGGAGTTCATCTAGATCATCCAGAAGTTTGTCAATTTGATCATTAAAAAACATGAAATTTACCCTTAGTTGGAAACAATAGTAGATAGAAAATAAGGACAAAATATTCCTTATATCAAGATATCAAGAATGAAGAAACCAACCAATATTTTTTTTGCTTTAGACTTGAACGTTCATGATTGTTTTTGTCGATTCTAAAGCTTTATTTAATAAACTAGTGAACAACTCAATTTGTTGTTGAATATAACCAACTTTAATTTGTATGGCGAGCATACTAGCAGGGGTCATCTGAACTTTAGTAAGATTTAAGTGTTCAATTGTTTGGTTCAAATGTTCAAGTTGATATTGGCTACTTGTTAAATATCCAATAAAGCGTTTAATAGGGTTAGGGCTGTTGATATCAGTAACTTGTGCAGCGGGAGGAGTGTATTCAACACCTGCTTTAGATAAAGCAATTTTTAAATTATCGTCGATATGTGTTAAGCGGTTACGGAGTAAATTTTGATAAGAAGGCTTTATTTCTGCTTGAGTTTGACTAAGTTGTGTTTTGACTTGGTCTATTTGAGCAATAACAGATTGAGCCTGATTTCTTAATTCTTCCGGCGTTAATGTAGAGATTTTCGCAACTTTTGTATTGAGTTTTCTAACCTCTTCTATGAGAGAAGAAGAAGTTGTTTTTTTATTGGTTGTGGCAGCTATCCCTTCAATCTCATCATTTTGAAGCTGTTTTTTCTTTTTGTTTTCCTGATCCGTTGCTGTTCCATTTCTTTGTACAGTGACATTTTCATCTCCAAAAATGGGATTTTCCACCGAATGAGCTTGTTCGGGCGCAACCACTGACCCATCTAATCGCTGAAAAGAGGGTTGAATTGTAGAAGGAGTATTTAAAAAGTTTTGAAAATGCTCTTTATTGGGAGCCACTCGTTCTAGTTCTTCATGAACTTGAGGCTGCTGCTTATTAAGTGCTTCGCCCACTTTTTTTACTGCTTCAATTTTTTGTTCTAATGCCATGGCAAGCTTCCTTCACCTTTAGTGTTTAAAAGAATAATGAATGACCCAAGAAAAATTCAAACTCCTAATTTTAGAAAAAACTTTGAAGGTTAAATCCTTCTTAGGGTCAAGTTCGGGGTTAGACTGAAGTCTAACTAACCGACAATTATCCTTTAACGTTACGAGCCATTGATGAGATTGCTGAATTGGATGCACTCACAACAGCCGTGGACATCTCTGATAATTGAGATAGGTGATTCATCAACATTTGCATGTCGAACATATCAGCAATACTGATAGAACTACGTCTTGCCTTCAAGATTTCCAGTTTTCTTTTTGCACTAACTGTCGCATCGTTAACGATGCTAATCAAAAAGTCAACTTTAAATCCTTCTCCTACATAGTTACCTTGAAAATCACCACTACTTCCTCCACCAGTCGCCATATTTCCTCCTACTACTTCTGCTTATTAATGTTAATAAGTTCAGTAGGGAATTCAGATTTGGGAAATTACACTTCCTGAAGTTTAAAGAGAATTAGAGTCTCTTAACCCACTTCTTTTCTGAAACGCTACAACACTTAAATATTTTACCAAATTTTTTGAGGACTTGTATTCGAGGTCTTTTAAAACCTCTTTCTTCCTACTTTTAATGATAGCAAATTCTAATAATTAAATCAATATAGTGAATATTTTATTAAATAAATAATTTGTTTTTAGATAATTAAAATTTATTTAAAAACAAACGATTAATATTTTAAATATCTACTAAATATTGGGTATAATTAGAAAATATTTTGCTGTTTAAAATCTGATACTTGAGATCAGATAAACCTGACAAATCTTCTTCTAAATTTTTTAAAAGATTGATGAAGCGAGTTTTATTTGCTTGATGTTCTGGGGTACCTCCTGAATAAGCATGAGTGAGGCTTTCATACACACCTGGTTTACGAGCCCACTGTAAGTTATTTTCAACCACACGAACTATTAAATCATCGTCTTCAACTCCATATCCCCAATAATGATTAGAATACCCATTAACTTTAACAAAATCTGCTTTGTTGAATAAAACAACTCCGCCAAAATAATTTTTATAGGCAAGTCCATTACCCATCCATTCTCGAAACTGACTCACGTCAGCTGCAAGATGAGTAGGAACAATTGGATAAGAATAGTCTGAGGTAGTTGGTAACATATCTACATCATGAAAGCAGAAATAATCAAAATTTTCTTGTGTTAATGTATATCCAACATTTAAAAGTTTACCTCGATTAAAAAGTTTACCCTCCGCTTGCTCGATGATAAAAATAGTATATTGAACATGAGGAGATATTTTTTGCATCTTCTCTGGGAACTCTGTGAGAAATATTTTTAGATGCTCTTCTCGATTACGATAAGGAATGATAAGAGCCATCTTTTGCATCATTTCACCATAACCCAAAAAAGACCTTATTCTTCGCTTTCATTTTTTTCTTGATTTTGTTTGGTGAAAAAGGGAGCTTTTGAAACTTTAGATAAATCTTTTTCTGCCCATTCGAGTGAAATTGCTCCTAAATTTTTAATCGTAGGATCAGTTGTTTTCTCAATGGCTTCATTGATCAGTTTTTCCCCTTTTTTTCTCTTTGTTTTATTTAAAAGAAAACACATTCCTAAAAATGTTTGAGCGAGATAATTATCAGGTTCTGCAGCTATAATGCCTTCAAAGATACGTGTTGCTTCTTTTAACTCAAGCTTGTTTAAAGCAATGTATCCCAAACCAATTTGAGGAGCTGTGTTATGAGGGCTTAAAGCTTGAGCAGCATGAAAAATGCGAGTTGAACTTGTTTCATCTAATTGTTTTACGGCCAAAAAACCTGCTTCGATTAGTAAAGCAAAATCATCTTTAAATGCATTTATTTTTTCTGGATCCATCATCAAGTCCTTTTGTTTCCGTCTATGATAAACTCTAATAATATCTTTAAACTAGATCATAACACCAATCAACAACCTTTATACCTATACCTATTTAGGATTAAAGCGAGAAATTACTTTCAGCAATGAAGTATATCCATGGAGAAGTAATCCAAAGCGGTCAAATTCTTCTTGATTTTCGCCGGATCTTAAAGCTTCTTTAATTTTTTGAATTTTTTCTTCCACTTGCTGTCGAATTTCTTTATTTTTTTTGGGATTCTTTAAATCTTTCTCTAGCTCAAAAACAAATTCTTCTGAAGTTTTTTTCTTTTTTTGATCTTCTAAACCAAACATTTTGACCTCACAAGTTGGGCTCTAAATTTTTACTTTTGTAACAAATCTACTTATAATCAATTCTGTATTTCGTTCCATCTTTTTCTAAAAAAATAACTTTCTCTTTGATAGAAGTAATTGTCATACTATCTAAATTATCTCCTTGAGATAAAATACGTCCATTAATGACAACAGTATAACGATTTCCAAGTTTAGATTGCCCGGTCACTTCATATCTATCAGAAAGATTAATAATACCCATTTCTGGAGCATCCGCTTTGATATAGTTATTAACGATTCTTACTCCGGGAAGGCCTTTAATTTTAGAAATCAAATGAGTTATTTCTCCTGCTTTATCAGAAGGGGCATTTCCTGATAAAGTAATTTCTCCACCATTTCCCATTTTAACCGTTACACCGCGAAGATTATAAGTTTGCAACCAAACATTAATTTGTCCAATCACATCTTCTTCTACAATGACCTGTTTCTTGAGTAGATCTAAGTAAGGAAAATTAACGCTAATATAGTCGGAGAGCTTCTCAGCTTGTTTACGAGTTTCTAAATAACCGGATAAAATAAATTGCCCAGCTTCAGGAGAATGAACGGTAATCCCTCTCCAAGAGGGATCTTTAGATAATATCGAATTAATTTCTCTCCAAACATATTCATCAATAATAATGCCATTGTCATCAATATGTTTAATAAATTTTAGACCTTGCAGGTTATACATCAGCTGGTTTTTATCTGCAGAATTACTAACGTGTCCTAATAACAGAAGATTTCCTGCGTTTTTGTTAAATGAGTAGCGAACGGCCGGAAAGGGGGCAATTGCTTGTTGGACTACTTCAGCTGCATTTTCTTGTGTATTGACAACCACTGGTTCGCTTTTAAATAGAAAATATATTCCAATCCCTGTCAATAAGAAGAGACCTGATATAATAGCTAGCAAAACATAAGGCCCAAATTGTGATAGTGTTGTTTCAGGGGTGGTTGGAGAAGGAAGCATTTTTTCAGAAACAGGAATTGTAGGCTCTTCTTTCGGCTTGGCTACTTCTTCTTCATTTTGTAAAACTTTAACAATAGAGGGGAGGAGAGGAGAAATAATTGTCTGCATTTCTCCTTCTCGATCATAAATAACAAAAGAAGTTGTACCTAAAGTAACAATTACACTAGGAGAAAGATTTTGTTTAATCTCTAATGGTGAACCACTAACTAAAACGCCATTACGACTTTTCAAATCTTCAATTGTCAAGGTATCTTCTAACGAAACCGCAATTTTGGCGTGTTGGCGGGAGACACTTGTATCATGAAAGACAATATCACATGTATGAGGATCAGTTCCAAGAATATAACTATGTCCTGCTTGCATATAAAATTCAGCGCCATTATTTGGTCCACCGATTACCTTAAGAAGCCAGCGCCCTGTTTCTGCAATTCCAAAATTAATTTCTGCTAAATTTGAAAAATTATCTTCTTCGTCAAAAATCGTATCAATCTCTCCTTCATTTTCAAACAAAGATTGAGAAGAAGCTGGGTTGGGGCGATCTTCAATTTCTATAGGTAGAGGTTGTTCTTCTCCATTCGAAGAAATTTCTGAGGGAAAATTTTCATCTAGTACATTGGCTGTGAGGTCTGCATAATAACGAAAAATTTGATTTCCAATTTTGAGTGTATCTCCTTGTTGAAGAAGGCGTACTTGTTCACCAATTTCTTCTTCATTAATTTGGATAGGATTTGTGAGGCTTAAATTTTCAACGGAAATACCTTCAGATGTTTGTCTTGCTACAAGATGAGTACGCGAAGTTAACGGATCTTCAATAACGAGCTGGCAAGCATCAGGATCTCTCCCAATAATCCAGCTCTCGCCATTTTCTAATGACAGAACTAATCCTTTCAAGTCACCTTCTTCTACAACTAGTCGCGCTACCATAATTTACCCATTGAGTTAAAGAAAAGTATTTTTAAGTCAGCTTATCACAGTGATAAGAAAGAATCTATCGATGTTTTAACGCTTCTTTTCGCCAGAAATCTAAAATACTTATGAAATCTTCCAATCGTTCTCTAAAATTTTTATAAGAAATATTGTAATCTAGCTCAAGTGAAAGCGTCAATAAATTCTCTTCTTTGTTCAAACCTATTCCTGCCCCTCTCGTGCCGCGACCAAATAAATTTGCTTCCATTACTTTGAGAAAATATTGATCCAGATTGTTTTTCGGACAAGCTCCAATATTTCCTTTTAATAAATAACTTTGGTGAAACTGCGTCACATCAACCTGAATATCATCTGCAAAAGGGATAGTAAAATAATTAGGCTCTGGAGAAATAATTAAATCTTCTATTTCAAGTTCACGAGCTAACTGATGCACAAAAGAGTCTAACATAAGTTTTTCCTAAGACATCATAGGTAAATGATATTATAGACTAGAAAGTCTAGAAAATTGGACAGGCAAAAGTTCTCCCCATAAGCTTTGCTCGGCTTTTTATCGATAAAGTCCCATTTTACAATGGCTTATCTACGTCTGCTCATCTTATGCAATAAATAAATATATTGTTAAGCTCAAATTTGATTCGCGCGAAAAACCCTGTATTTAAAAAGTTTAGCTTAACTAACTTGTTTAAATACAGGGCAATTTTTAAGCAGGGCCTAAAGAGTGAGCCTTAAATACTGAATCTACAATTTTATTCACAAAATCTAGAGTTTTGTCAAAATCAGCTTTTGCTTCATCTCTTGATTTAGCTGTTGAATCAGCATATTTTCGCAGCACATCTAAATAGCCGTCATTCATAGTTTTTAAGGAGTCGATAGCTCCTTGTTCGCTAATAAGGCCGGCTTGCAGGGATTGACTAATCCCATTCACAACGTTTTTCAAAATTTCATTTTTAAATTGAGTTTGCGTGTTCAAGATTTGTCTTTCACTTTCAAGAACTTGCCTAAAGTAACCAGGTTTTTCAAATTCTTGAATATTTTCTTGGTGTTTGGCAATTTTCTTGTCTAATGCAGTATTTTCTTTTTCAATTTCTTTTAATCGAGTTTTTTCTGCATTAGTATAGGGACGAGGGGTCATATTATTTGGATCTGTTCCAACTAAAGGCCTATTTTCAATGCCAGCCTTTTCAGTAGCAAGCGCTGCTTTTTTGTCCTCTGCGGATTTCATTAAGCTTCGTTCATGGCTAATATTGTTATCGACTGTTTTTTGCGCATTTCCTCTCGCAATTCCCGTGTTTGCCCATGTTTGAGCTAGTGAAAGGCCCGCAATTCCTGCTTGCACGAATGAAGTAATCGCTTCAATCATTTTTTCTTCGGCTCTAGAATCATAAAGCGCTTTGGTCAATTCGGATTGGGTTGTGCTAATGGTAATAATCAAACTGCGTTGTTTAAGCTCGACTTGAGCTTCCAGATAATGGGTGTTGCGTTGGAGATTCAATAATTCATCCATGATTGATTGAAAACTAGCCAAAAAAGAGGGATTAAAAAATGGATTAGATTTTAAATTTCCATCCACACTAGTATTAAAAGTCATTGTCAACACAGGAACTGAAGGATCGCCTGTTGTGCGTAAATTCTGACTTATATTAAAATCGCTTCTTTCTGTAGTATCCAGTGTACCCTTATCTTTTTGGATATTAGTATCTTGAGTTGTTAGATCGCTTGGGTCAATACCAAGATTTTCCATAACAAATGAACTTCTATTAAGATTACTATCAATTTCTGCCATACTTATCTCCTTTATAAACGACAACTCTTATTTATGCCGATTGTGTCATGCTTGTCGTTGTTAAAACTGATTGATAAAAAATATTTTTTAAACTCTCATTCAATTGTTTACAGATTGTGATTAATACCTGCATGTCAGTTTTTAACTGTTCATATGAAATTTCAAAATCTTCAAAACTAGTTTTTAAAGCCTGTTTAAAAGATTGTATATCTTGCAAATCAACGCTATTTATTAAAAATCTCAAAGCCACTAATAACTTTTGCTCTTCAGGAGTTGGATGGGGATTTTGATTTATTAATGTTTCCATATTTTTTAAACTAGGACTCATAAAACTTTGAATAACGAACAAAAAATCGTCATGAAGTTCCAGAACATCCTTCACGATGATCAATAAAATGAGAAAATGGCAAAGTCCAATATCACTTAAATGCTTTTGAGCTTGATCATCTAAATTTAAATGATCGCCAAGTTCTGCATAGAAAGATGGAATTGCTTTGGATCCAAGGATAAAAGTAATTCCCAGTTCCCTTAAAAGTTCGCCCCCCTCCTTAGCTGTGCCGAAATCATTTAAAGGAAATAGATCTTTCCAATTTCCTAAAGTTTGAGAGGAAACAAAAACCATTGCCCAAGTCATGGCTTGAGAAAAATGCAATAGCAAAGGGCAAAGTTTTTTATCAGTAGGTTTCAAAAATTTTTCAATTAAAACTTTCATTCCATATTCTAATTTTTCTAAGGCAGGGCCTATAAAACCTGCTTGAGAATCGCCTGTTTTATCTCCAATCAACGCTAATTCAAACGTTTGACTAAATCGTGATAAGGGCCCCTCTCTTGACCAATCAGTTTGTCTTTCAAGATGATGTAAAAATGTCTGTAGAATTATTAAACGGTTTCCCACTGAAGGATGGTCTGCAAGTATCTTTTTATTTAAAGATAATTGATTGCCTAACCTTTTTAATATTTCTTTGTATTGGTTTGCATCCATCTGCGCCATCGTAATAACTCCAAACTTGATCTAATCAGACATGTCTTTAAGCTTGAGCAAGTATGTGGTCTCCTTTATAAGATTTGAAACATTTAATAAACGGTCATAATCAGGATCGTTAGGTCCAATCTGACTTAAATGGTCATCTAAAAAATTGGTAATGGCACCACTAGTTTTTATCATTTCTTGCCCGATAGCGTCTGGTAGCCCTAAATATTGCTGGGCTGCTATCTGTATGGATTCATCTGTCTTAGAAACTGAAAAAGAGTCCCTAAAAGCAAGTAGCTGAGCATCAAATTTTAAACTAGCATCTAAAGCTAATAGATCCGGATCGCGATCTTCAAACTCCTTTTGTTTATCGAGAGTTAGCCTGGCCTGTAGTTCAAAGGGTAAGCCTTCGAATCGACTTTGGTAATAGCTTAAAGCTAAATTCTCCGTTTGATTATTTTCGTCAGCAAATCGAGAACGAAATAATGGAGAAAGAGTAGGTCTTCCAGCACTTGCTCGATCAATATTGATACCAAAAGCCACTTCTAGAGGTACTTCTAAACTATCTTCTGTTAAGATTACTCCAGGATTAGTTGGAGCGCCTTGTTTCATTTTTGAATTAGTGAGGGTTTGAGATTTCGAAAGCGCGTTTAAATCATTATAATCGGGTGATGTTGGACTATTAGAAAATCCATATCCTACTGAAGGATTATTCATAATTAATCTCCCTCTATATCAACGAAATCCTTGTCTAAATTCTCTTTGTCAAAATTTTCTTTTAAATATTTTTTTAGATCTTTTTTGAAAGATTTGTACTCTAATAAAGCTCTTTCTTTTAATTCGCTATCTCTAGGATTTAACTCGGCTAAAGCTATTGTTTCTTTGATGGCTTTTAAAGCAGACATAGGAAAGTTTAATTTGACAAAACAATCGTAAAGATGAAAGTGGGGAACAGGATTTAATCGATCAATGTAAGTGCAAATAATGTAATTGGCTGCTGCTTCTGAGTATTCTTGTTTAAATTGGTGGCAAGCTGCAATAGCAAAGGAATAGTCAAAATTTCCTACATCAATTTGTCTAAGAAATGTAAAAATTTTTAATGCTTCATCGTAGCGCCCTGCTTGAAATTCATTGAAACCGTGGCGATAAATTTGATTCATCGCATTTTCATCGAATCCTAAAGCTTCTTTAGGAGGGATATTCCCTCCTAAAATTTTTCCGATGGCTTCTTCTGTTTTTTTCTGCATATTAGGAGACAGATTGATGTCAGCTTTTTCAATAGCTTCACGAATTTGATCTTGTGAAATTGTCATAATTTTTTCTCCTTATCCCTGAAGGGCATTGAACATTTGATTTTGAGTTTTTGCAGCGGCATCATAAATGCTTGTGTACATTTGTTGTAGCTGAGCAATAAAGTCATCTCGATTATTCATTCCTTGCTGAATATTTTTTAAAAGTTTTTCTAAAGCTTGAATTAACCCTTCAAGTTCCTCTTCCGCAGATTTTATTTCACCCACTTCTTTTAATAAACGGCTGACTTTAAGTTGCATAGATCCTGTTATGCATCCTCCAGTCATTTGAACAGCTAATGGAGCACTTTGTGCAACACCGTTTAAAACGTCCCATTTATCAATATTTTTAAAACCTTGCATCATTGATTTAAATTCTTGTTGCATAGTCTCTGGAAGTTTTTTTATGGATTCTTTTACGTTGTCTAATTGCGATTTAAAATCTTTTAAAGCGTCTGTGGCTCGCTGAGTCACAGTTTTGGCGGCTTCTTTTGTGACTCCTTCCGCGGCATCAGCAGCTTTTTGCTCAGTTCCACCCGTTTTTGCACCTCCAACTTTTGCCATAGCAATGACACACGCAATAAGAGTGATAGCCATGACAACCATCTCAACAATTTGTTGAGTTTTTTTATCCACCCCAGAAGCTTTTAAAATGCCTCCGACTAACTCTGGTAAAACATTACTGCTCATAATAGCCATCATCATTGCCTGCATAGCCATTTGTTTAATCGCTTCAGTAACTGCTATACGAATGGTTTGTTGAACAGCTTGAGATGCCGCGTTAGTTGCTGCTCCAGCTCCACTACCTGAAGCCATAGCAAGAACAATAATGACAGCTAAAATAGCTACAACAACAGCGACAATTAAAGCTTTAACAAGAGCTTTAGCCCAATCCGGTGAATCAGGCATCAGTTTATCCAAGGCATCTTTAAAGGCGGTGATAATTTTTTGGGTGACACCAGTTACAGAATCTGCGATTGCATAGGCTGTCATTGCAACACCCACTGTAACTCCAGCTGCAATTATAGCGACCGATGCAGCTGTTGCTGTTCCTAAAGAAGCAATGGCAATGAGGGTTCCTATAATAACTGATAAAGCAGCAATAATAGGCCCGATAATTTTCATCGCAATGCCCATTGATTTCATTTCCTTTTGCTTCTTCATCATTTTTTCCATTTTTTCTGCTTGCTCTTGCGCTCGGAGGCGCCTGTCAGCCAACTCACCAAATTTGGCTTTTGCATTTTGTTTTGATTTTTCAGCATCGTGGACTTGGATCTCCCGAAGAGTTGCTTTTAAATCTTTGATAGCATCACCAATAATCTTTAAAAATTCTGTTAAAGCAACTCTTCTTGGATCATCCGCAGGAATAGGAGGAGGGCCATCTAAAAGCGCATTTGCTGCGGCGGAAATGTCTGTGAATACGGCTTCAGCATTTCCAAGTAATCCTTCTAAACGAGCATTAGCGACTTTGGAAGGAGTGATTAGGCCTACATTAATAGGTTTCCAATCATCTACAGAGGTTGTGCCTTTAAACCAACTATTTGGTAACCCAAAAGCTTGTTGAGTTTCTACTCTTGCTTCAGCAGTTAATTGAATGTATATGTCTGCAATATCAGAAGATACTTCTCCTGTTTGAACAGCTTTCATTAAATTCATGGCTTGATCAGGATCTAGTTCTAGGGCATGCTCTTCTAAATATGTTGTCACTTTATTTAAAACAGTTTGATCATAATATTCATTAACTTGAGCTTGCTGATCTGATCCATAAGGAAGAATGGGTAAAGGAGTCCAGTCTTTAGCGTCTGTGGAGGTTAAAGTCCAAGAAGCAGGTAAATTACCTTCGGTAATTGTTTTTGCAGTGACATTTTTGCTAATTTTTTTTGCAATTTCTGCAAGGTTTGGATCAGCAGGAACTGTTCCACTCATAATTGCTTCATAAACAGTCTCAGCTTGTTCAGGAGTTAACCCTTGTCCCTTTAAAGCAGAGATTACTTGATCTGAAAAAAACTTTTTAATCATCCCTTGTTCTGTTGTTCCGTAAGGGAGCTGTTCACCGGTTTCTTCGGTTTCCGGAGAAGCAAGTGTGGGAACAGAAGCATCAGCAGTGTAAGTAGTCGGTACAAAAAATTGAATACTTGAAAAGAAATCTGCAGACGCAATTGTATCGTCAGTGAGAACAAATTTAAATTGAACAGAATTTGATGTTTCTGTGCCTGTATTAGGAGGAGATTGAAATGCATAATCAGCAGATTGATAGTTATTGCCATCAGAAATAGTATTTCCCATAGTTAACCTCTTTTAGGGTTAAGTAAATTTATGATTGTCTAACCAGATAAATTAATGATGATTGTAAAGACTTAAATTTTACCTTTAATTCATCTGTATAATATTTTAAGCAGTTTATTTAAAATTCGTCTTCTTCCATTTTTATGGGTTGTGATGGGAGATTTTGTTGTTTTAAACTTTCTAAACTTAAAATCGCACGTTCTTTAATTTTTGCAAATTCAGGCTTATTTTGAGATTTATCAATAGCCAATTGTAAACAAAGCATCGCTGATAAATAATCTTTCATTTGAATAAAGCAATCAGAAGAGTGATAATAGGGGATAGGTGTATTAGGATCGATCGCACTACACATCGTATAAGTTTGTATGGCATTTTTATATTCTTTCATCATATGAAAACAAGCGGCTAGTCCTAACACATACTTCGATTCTGCATAGTTCATCATAATTAAAACACGAAACAAATGAACGGCTTCAATATATTTTCCTGTATTATATAGGCGGTAAGCTTGTGCATATACACTTTCTAAAATGTTGCTGTTTACCCCCATGGCATCTTTGGGTGTCATTCCTTCATTGAACATACGTCCCATGATATCCCCATAAGCTTTTTTGAACTTCTCATCTTCAACCATCGAAGCATTTAAGGCATCTTTTTTCATCTGACTTTTTACTCCACGAGAACCTTTCATGGTCTCCTCCTATTTCTTATTCTTATGTCTTTAATTTAATGAGAAAGTTCTTTTTTACACTCTGAATGCTTCATATCATTAATCTAGTGAATTTTGCGTTTATTGAGTGAATGCTTAATTTTTTATTTCTTAACGTAAAATTGCGTTTAAAAGGGTTTGCATTTGTTGAATAAACGTTGATACCATATCTGTCTGTTGGTTTACTGCATCGTTAGTTGAATTAACTTTGGATTGCAATTTTTTAGCATTATCCTCTTGAATTCCTCTTAACGATCTTAAATTATCAGTTAAAATACCGTTAAAAGAAGAGTTTAAGTCATTACGAGTTTGCCCAGCTTCTGTTGAGGAACCTCCTAATGGATTGGAACCGTCTTTTAAAAAGACAGGTATTTGTGTTTGTAAAGCTGTATAAACGTTTTGATATTTAGTAAGGTACGTTAGTCGATTAGCTTGCGCAATCCCCACATCCTGTAAAGTTTTTATAAGTGAAATCAATAGCAATATAATTCTATTAAGAACAAGAGCTTTTTCTGAACTATTTCCTGCTAGAGAAGAACCAATTAATTCCAAATTCATGTTGACATTGTTTTCATTACGAATGGCGGTGACCCAATCTGTCAAACTTTGGCTAGGCATAAAATATCCTTTGGAACTCATTTCTTCTTGGTAAAATTGTTTTAAACGTATTTTAAATGCTTCATCTGATGGATCTTTGGCATAAGCTTTGTAAATCGCTTCATAGCTTATTAAATTTTGAAAGTTGGCAGGAGTGCTTGAATCAGGAGTATTGAGTAAACTAATATTTGATAAATAGGAATGCCATTGATCTAGAAAGTTTTTATAATAAGCTAGATCTCCTGATAAAGGCGATTGCGGATAAGTATAAGTACTCAAAAAATTGTTGAAAGCGCGAATAAAAGGATTATTTGCACTGGAAGCACTAAAATTGACAGCAGGGCTGACAGCAGGGGTACCGGTCAAAATTTGCCAATCACCCCCTGTAACGTTTCCTGAGCTATCAATTTGAATGTTTAATGCAGAGGTAAATTCTTGTAATAAACTGTTGTATAATCCATCTTTTGAGCTACTTTCATGCATAAAATCCACATACCAAGCTGATGCTAGACCGGATAAACTTGTAAACGTTTTAGTCGGAATAACAGCTCCTGGAGTATTTGGAAGGCTATATTGTGCTAAAAAACCATCAAAATCTTCTGCCGTAGTACGGGGAGTTTGGCCTGGAAATTCTGTCGCTAGTTTGTATGGTAAGATACTCGTAGGTAAAGCTGTAAGATTATTACTTGCATAATAACCAGCAGGTAAGCCCGTAATGGGAATATCATTACCCAGAACGGCATTAGGGGTGTACTGCAGACCATCTAAAAAACTTGTTTGATTATATCCATCGTCAAACGTAATATTATCAGCCATATTCATCCTCCTTAAGGACCTCAAGGAAATAGCTTTATTTCAATTTTCATATTTTTAATTTCTAAAGCCTGTTAATAATCCAAAAAATATGTTAATTATCTAGATATTCCTTGCGCTAATTTTTCTACAATTTGGGTCACTTTTTGTAAAACAGTACTTGCGGATTGATAGAATTGTTGAAAAACAAATTGATAGTTTCTAACGTTTTCTTTTTCTGTATCGTTTAAAGATTGTGCGGCTGTAATTGCCTGCGTAATTCGATCTTGGATCGAACCTACATTATTTCCAGCCTGTGAGCTAATTTTTTGATTTTGATTATCTATAATCCATTTGGAAACTGCAGTTTTTAGTTGTTCTGGCGTTGCTGTAGATGCATCGAGCCCAAGAAAAGCGGAACTAATGTCTTGTACCACTTTAAAGATCATACTGGCTAATGTGCCCTCGACAGAGCGTGTGTTAGCTGGAGAAATAGCTTCTAAGTCTACCAGGCGCTGATATAATTTTTGTTTGGCTGCCAATAGCTCTGTTGCTGCTGTACTAGTCGGTGTAGCAACTGGAAACACTTGAGTAAATTGTGCACTTGCAACAACTTTATAAATTTTTGTGTAATATTCAATTTTCATGTTTTCTGTAGAACTATCTTTCCCACTTCCTTCGGATTTTGTCCACTCATGAAGGACAACGTCATTCATAATCTTAGAGGCATTAGTTAACTTACTAAATTCAGTGCTAAATGTCGTTCCATTTGCAGCAGCATATTGTTTGGCAGCGGCTACAGCACTGTTATAAGTTTTTTGGAAATTTTTCATTCTGTTAATCAGATCACTCGAATCTTGTCCGTTTGCAATTTCATTGAAAGCTTGTTGAATTTGTGCAACGGCTGTAGAAGGAATTTGCCAGTTATTCGTAGGAGGAAAGGCAAAATCTCCTTTATTTGTAATAGTAACTTGATTTGAAATTCCTTGAATGAGAGCTAAGGTATCTAAAATTCCTTGGGTTGTTTTCAAACTTTGCTCTAAAGCCTGAAATTTTACAGCCAAAAGGTCATTACCTTGTTTGACATATTCTAGCTCTACCATACTTTGCAAAGTGCGAGTGGAGCTTGTGGAAACACTTGTAGCTGCATTCATGATTTGCTGAACGCCAAATCCAGCCAGGCTTTGCCAACTTTCTAGCAGAGTTGTTTTGTCAGAAGAATAGGTAACATCAAGAACGATGCCTGCTGCTTTTAAAGATTTAAAAACTAAATCGAGATTGGTGGCCATTTCTGCAGTTAAATAGAATGTCAGAGGAGGATTCCCATCAGTTACCCCATTCTTAGCCAAATCTCGTAGCTTATTCATAGCTGCAATTAAATTATCAAAGTCTGTATCACTTAAGGGAGAATTACTACTGTTTGGATTGCTACTGCGTCTATTGAAAATTTCTGCAATAATATTGATACTTTCAAGATATGCTTTGACAACAGACCCACTCGTATATTCTGCAACATTCGAAGGAACGGAACCAATTCCATCAATTGTAAAGTTAGCACTCATATTCAAACTCCTTAAATTACTTACTTATTAACATGTAAGTAAATAATTAAAAATTTCTATAATTTTATTATATTATTAATTATTTAATTAAACAAATAATTACTCTTTAAATATTCCTTTATTAATTTTGTCAAAAATAGTTCCCAGTAATTGAATCATACTCATGGCAGATTTATAAAATTCTTGAAAGAGTAGTAAATAACGGCGAACATCTTCTCTTTGGCTCTCTTCTAAATTTTGAGCAGTTGTCATTGCAGAGGCAAGTCGATCTTGAATTGCACCTGCATTTTTATTACTTCCCGCTTCGTCAATGCGAACATCTTGGTTATCCATGATCCATTTTTTTACAGAAGCAAATAGTTGATCCTGAGCATTGGCAGCAGTTAAATCAACCCCGACAAAAGCTGCGCTAATATCTTGAACAACTTTGTAAACTGCATTAGCAAGTGAACCTGTTACATTGCGTCCACTAGTAGGGTTCGCAGCTTCAAGGGCTACCATTTGATCCCATAAGGTTTGTTTGAGATTTAAAAGTTTTTGAGCAGAATCGGCAACTGGTTCAGCGGTAGGAAAAATTTGAGCAAAATAGGCACTTGCTTGTTGTTTATACTGTTTTTTATAGTCATCTAAATCGGCAGTATTGGGTAATCTGAAAGGAATTTTATTGTAAACTTGAATTTGGTTAGAGATATTTTGAATTCCTGTTAAAGTCGTCAAAATCTTTTGAGATAAACTTAAAGCTTGCTCCAAATCAGCCATTTTACCAGCCATTTGAGTATTGCCTGCGCCTATATACTCTAATTCAAGCATACTTTGCAGAGAGCGTCCTGGCGAGGCTAATACTGTTAAGGTCGAAATAATTCCTGTCCCCGGATTTTCAATATTGACAGTATATTGATGAGCTTCTAATTGTATCGATAACGCTGCATTCAGTGGCCCTAGAACATCAATTTGGAAATTAGGTAAGGATTTCCAACCCATGAGAGTGGCTATTTTTGCTGAATCACTTAAGGGTCCAGCATTGGGATCTGGAGGAATTCCTACTATCGATAAAGTTTTCATAATATCATTTAATGGTGTGACCATGGCCTGATTCATAAAACTTTGATAAGTATCAGTTCCGTTTGTGTCTTGGACACCTTCTTTTGCTAACTGTTTCAGACTATCCACTTGTTTTAAAATTAAATCATAATCTTCAGCCGTTAATTCGGAAGAGTCTTTTGAAAATATCGTTTTTAGAGGGGTGATCAAATCTGTATACTTTTGTAAGACATTGATACTATAATACTCTGTGAGGCTGACAGAGGCGGCACCTAGTCCTATAATGGCCACTTCCATACACACCCTCCTTACATTATGATTTATGCTTTGTTTTATGCATTGTCAATAAATTATTTTATTTATTACATCTCCATTTATTAGACAATGATATCTATAGATTTTCTGTAATTTTCCGGCTCTTGCCCTGCATACATTAAGCCAGTTCCAACGGAATAAACTAAGGAATAAGCGGGATCCATTACTTGTAATGAAAAGGCATAAAAATCTGTCGTTGTTAACAAAGTTGCCTTAAATGCTTCAGAGACTGCTTTTGCAGATTCGTTATTTTGATCAATTTCAAGTTTATTCAATTGATCATTGACTAAATTAATCAAAGACAAAGGAGATTTTAAATTGGCAATATCTCTAGTATCTGGATTAGAATGGCCAAACAAGGTATTTGCAATTTCTGCGCTAATAAGTTTAGCTAGTTGTCCTCCACCTAGCGGAACAAGCGAACTGACAGATTGCTCAATCAACTGAGTCAAATTAAGCTGTTCTTGATTAAATGCATTTTGAGAAGACACTAAAATAACATCTTTTAAAATTTCATCAATCTGACTAGAAGGAATATTCAAATCTCTTAAATTCGATTCAAGATTGGCTTTAAATTGAGTCGAAGAAATAATAGCTCCTTCACTATCACTTAGTGTTCTTGAAACAACTTCATTTGCAATTGCATCAGCTTTAGCCAAATCATAAATTTTAGAATCGGACAAAATTAAACTTGCCTTGATTGAATCCGTTAATAATTGCGTATTTAAATTATCCTCAGAAATAGAAGTTGGCGAAGGTCTTAAAATGTCATTTTTAATCATTTCTTGCCCTAGATTCGCTAAAAAAGCAGCTTGATCTTCTGCAAAACCTTGTTGGATAAAATTAGCATTAATCTGTGTTTTTAAATCGGCATTCAGTTGATCACTTTGTATAGAAGCTTGACTAATAATGCTTGAAGATAATTCAGGAGGAAGTTGAGAAAGAATAAGTTGTTGAGAAATGCCTGGTAATCCTAAACTCGATTCTAATAATTTAGAAGAAGTAAGTAATAAACCTAAATTTAAATTGGCTGTTAGGGTGGCAATATCTGCTTTACTTAAATTTTGAAGAGCTGGGATGCCACTTAAAAATTCTTTAAGGGATTCTTCTGTCAATCCATGGCCAGTTAATTCATTAATACGGTTAGCAAAAGAAAGGGAAAATGAAAGGCTAAAAAGAGGACTATCTTGAGGAGTTGTTTCTAGCTGAGATAAAATAGGTGCTAAACTTGGTAAGAGTGCATCAATGCTACTTTGAGCGATTAAATCCGAGGATAAAAGCACAAGATTATTTGAATATTCTTGGATTTGCTCTTCCGTTAAATTTAAGTTTGCATTTCGAAGAGCTTGTGCGAAGGCTGCTTGCCCTAAAATAGCTGTAATGTGAGGATTATCTAATCCGGCTGATTCAACTGTAAGCCCTCCTGCTCCTTGTGCATTATTTCCTTGAATGGGTTGCATAGCTTCCACAATTGTGTTAGGTGAGATTTTCTTGGCTAATGGTTTAAAATTTAGCAAAGGATCCGGAACATAATCTCGATTAGGATTAAAAATGCTCAAGACTCGTAAAAAACCCCAATATTGGGAATTATAAATGATATCGGAGTCCACAGGTTTAACAATTTGCGTATAATATCCATCTTCAATGACTGGTTTGACTTCATTTTCATTAAGTTCTTGATAGTCAGGAACTTTCCCAATAGCCAACGAACGGGTTCCATTGGCAACTGAATAAGCATAGGCAGATGGAGTAGGAATGGCCACAACTCCTGCGGCAGCAGCAGCGGTAGGGGCTGCTTCTTGAGGAATTTCTGTGGTATTCCTAGTACCAGCTGCCGCTTGTAAAGGAACTGTTAGTTGATGTTTATCTAAATATTCTTGTAGAGCAAGATCTTTTACTAAGTTATTGATCCATTCATTATTCGCAGTTGCCGTTTGATTATAAGAATTGGTTGTGTTGTTATAATTATTCAATTCGTTTTTGCGGGATCCTATATAATTATTGAATCCAGCTACTTGTCCAAAATAAGTCTGTGTGAGGGAGTTAAAGATATTAACCTTGCCATCAGGAATTGTAGCGGTTCCATTGCCATTGATCGTAATGCCATTTTCAGCAAGTTTAGCTACATAAGAGTTATAATTATTAATCAACTCTTGGTATTTTGATTTTTCTTGGCTATTTCCATTGTTAATATTATCAATGGCATTATTTTGACCATTAATTTGATTTTTTATCGCTTCATTAAGATTGTGAATTTCTGCCATTTTTGCTTCAGTGGCTTCTTTTGTTTGCTGCAAAGCAACTTCTCTCCTTGCAAACTCACCGACGAGGCCTAAAGCTTGAAGACCCGCTTCTCGGCTATCTTGTCGTCTTGTTAACTGGTCAATAAATTCAGCAGTACGAAATTGAAGATTAAGCTGTACTTTTGCTTCACTTAGTACTTTAAAAAAGTTGTCTAATGAACCAGAAATATCATTAGGAGCTAGAAGTGAAGGGATACTAACGGTTGCATTTGCAAATCTTTCATTTAATTCTTCTTTTGTGAAAGATTGAATTAGGCTATCTTGAACCGAGGATGGAAGGCTTTGAAAAACGGGATTATCTGTATAAGAAGAGTAAGATTGCAGGCCTTGAGTAGTTCCCCCAATGTTGTTAATATCTGACATGACCATTCTCCTTGTGTATGTGTCTCAGATTTTCCTCGCCAATCAAAAACAATGTCTATTATGAACGAGTAATAAAATTAATTAATTGTCAGAAATAATAATTCTATGCGCTTATTTTTATTTTAACATAGAATTAATTTTATTTTAGTTAGTTGTGCGAAAATAAATAAAAATATTAATATTTAATAAAATTATGAATATCAAATACAGTATAATTATATTTTCTCAACAAAACCCTTCTGAATTATTGAACTATCAAGTTTTAACAATTCCCATAGCAAGAAATCATTTAAAACAAAAAAACAATTATATAGGTATTGAAGCATGTTTTGAGGAACAAAAAATTGGTTTTATTTTTGCTCAACTATTTAAAAATCAAACAGCTCAAATTTTTTCTTTATTCGTTCAAGAACTTTTTAGAAAACAAAAGGTTGGACAAACTTTATTCGAACACTTAATTGATCTCTTAGTAAAAGAAAAAAAAATGGTGGCAGTCGGTTTTGAATATGAAGACCTATTTCCAGAATCTCTCATCATTGAGAAAATTTTGGCAAGACAAAAAAATTGGCATGTGACTCAACCTTACTTAATTCGTTACTATTTTGACAGTTATCAATTTGATCCTTCCTGGCTTTATTTACCTTTTCACCCTTTAGAGACTATAGAATTTTTTAAATGG
Source organism: Candidatus Protochlamydia sp. W-9 (assembly GCF_001950615.1). Taxonomy (NCBI): domain Bacteria; kingdom Pseudomonadati; phylum Chlamydiota; class Chlamydiia; order Parachlamydiales; family Parachlamydiaceae; genus Candidatus Protochlamydia; species Candidatus Protochlamydia sp. W-9. The sequence goes on along the minus strand of NZ_BCPZ01000179.1, from coordinate 29,137 downwards.
AGTGATTTAACAGACAAAGATCATTACATTCTCCAAGAAATGAAGCAAAACAATGAAATCCCTTCTTTACTTTGGCCATTTCGTGGAGAAGAAAAAATTGAATATCGGACTAGTGTAGGTTTGCGCTATAAAACCCAGCTTGTCGGTTGGTGTGTAACTCATCGTTTAGAAAATACTCTCCGTTATTCCATTTTATACGTACAAAAAAACTTGCAACGTTTTGGTTATGGGATTCAGTTATTAATTGAGTCTATCAAATTACATGACCAATTGATGCATGGAGAGGATCCTATTCCATTAGCTTTGTTTGAAGTGAGACCTGAACAAATCAATTCTACGTGGGCTCGTTTTATAGAAAAACGACTCCTCCCTTATGCCATTAAAGTTAGTAAAAAAAAATGGGTCGTGAAATTCTATAATGAAAATATTTTGGTTTGAAGAATTAAACGTAGCTATTAAAAGCCCATTTGAGTCGTTCTACACGATAAGAAAGAGGAATTAGTCGTTTTTTTATGAAACGAAGCCATGAGCGATCGATTTCTTCAATATTTGCTTCAAAAATAGCTTGTGGAATGGGTAAACGTTTGTGTCTGCGGATAGACTCATTAAGGATTTGTATTCCATACCCAGAATGTAAAAATGCATGGTCGATGTAAAGAGTATTATACCGGATGGTGTTAAGATTATCAGAATGAGTGATACACCATCCAATAATGGTGTCCAAATAGCGCAGGCCTACACTAGTTCCTAAATGAACGTGCTCCTCTTCTTTAAAAGGCGAAAGGCTAGGTAAGAATTGTCCTTGCTCTGCCTTATATTGAATATATTCTTTCTCTTTAAGAGTGAGCTCCTGCCAACTAAAAAGTTTGAATGTCGATGGCAAACGAGTGGGTAAATGAATCCAAGGTGGATCGAAAGTATAAGCATCAAAATGGCAACGAACCAGATAAAGTTTGGGGGGAAGCCACTGTTGATAAGACAGAATTTTTTCTATGGCGGGGGTAAATAGATCATTCTTTTCGTATTCAAAGCCAAAGGCATATATCTTATTTTCTTGTTTGAGATCGTTTTCTAGAAATTGAAAAAGAGCAAACCCAAGTCCCTGTTTTCTAAACTCTTCTTTGACAAATAAAGAGTATAGTTGTGCTGTTTGATTGATAAAAAATACTTGAGCTACCGCGCATCCTACCATTTCATTTTCTACAAAAGCGGCGCAGGGGACAAGGTATCCCTCCTGTGCGGAAAATTGGTTGAAAAAGGGAAGGGTAGCAGGAACAATTAGATAAGACGGGATGGAAGAGAAAGGAATTTTTTTAATTGAAAAAGAGTGTATCATGATCACTTTTTTTAAGGAACGCTGGACTATATCCAGCGCCAGGAAAACGGTTAAGCTATTTTTTGATCATGTCGTTTAATAATAGGAAGTTTTTTCTCTGTAACTGTTTCTTTTTCAATCAGAATTTCACTGATTGTTTCATCGGAAGGAATTTCATACATTAATTCGCGCATCAAGTTTTCTAAAATGAGGCGCAAAGCTCTAGCTCCTGTCCCTGCTTCAATTGCTTGTTGAGCAATAGCCGCTAGTGCATCTTCAGTGAATTGGAGTTTCACTCCTTCGGCTTCAAACATAGCTATAAATTGCTTAATAAAAGCATTTTTTGGCTCTGTTAAAATGTTAATTAAATCAGGCAATTGCAACTCATTACAATTCGCGATGCTATTAAATCGGCCGACGAACTCAGGGATCATTCCAAATTGAATAAGGTCTTCAGGTTCGACTTTGGAAAGTAGTAAACTTTTTTGAGTTGGATCAACCACTTCTCGATTGCTTCCATCAAAACCAATTGTATTTCGTCCTAACCTTTTTGCAATAATTTTTTCTAAATTAACAAAAGCACCACCTACAATAAAGAGAATATTTTCTGTATTCACTTTAATATACTCTTGATTTGGGTGCTTACGGCCTCCTTTAGGAGGGACATTAGCAATTGTTCCTTCAACAATTTTGAGTAATGCTTGCTGAACACCTTCTCCAGACACATCCCGGGTAATTGATACATTTGCGGTTGTTCGATTGATTTTATCAATTTCATCAATATAAATGATTCCTTGTTCAGCCTTGGCTACATCGTAATCAGCTGCTTGCAAGAGGCGTAAGATAATGTTTTCTACATCTTCGCCGACATAGCCTGCTTCTGTTAATGTCGTGGCATCTGCAATCGTAAAAGGAACATCTAAAATAGAAGCTAAAGTCTTTGCGATCAAAGTTTTACCTGAACCTGTTGGGCCAAAAAGTAAAACATTAGATTTGCTAAATTCAATTCCATCTGCTTCTTTATTTCTAGACCGGATTCTTTTGTAGTGGTTGTAGACACCTACTGAAATAGTTTTTTTTGCGCTTTCTTGACCGATAATGTACTCGTCGAGCTTCTCTTTGATTTCTTTAGGCTTGAGAATTTTAAATTCATAAGTGGAAGGAGCTTTTTTATCTAAAATTCCTGTGCATAATCGTACACATTTATCACAAATATATACATTAGGTCCTGAAATGAGTTTTTCAACGGCCTCTTCAGTTCTGCCACAGAAAGAGCAGCTAGCAAGTTCTTTTGTTAAAGACTTTTTACTCATGGGTGATTACTTTATCTAAAGGTTAAAAATTAAACTCTTTGTATTTATCGTTTAATGTGTTCATATAAAAGAAAGAGCTTCATTTGGAGCGGTGTATTTAAATTTATGTAAAGAGCAGCCGATCTCAAAGACAGCCGTAGAGTTTTTATTTAAAGCAAGTTTGAGGATTTCTAAAACTTGCTTTTGAGAAAGAAGATCAAATTTTGTTTTCAGTTTATACACCCTAGGTAAATTCTATCATGTTGTCTTTTTTTTGGGGACGACAACTTCATCAATTAGGCCATAATCTTTAGCTTCCACAGCACTCATGTAAAAATCTCTCTCTGAATCCGCAGCAATTTTTTCTAAAGGCTGTCTTGTGCTATCAGCCATGATATGATTCAATCTTTTCTTCAATTCGAGAATTTCTTTAGCTTGCAATGCAACATCGGCAGAAGTTCCACCGACACCACCATAAGGTTGGTGAATCATGATACGGCTGTTTGGTAAAGCAAATCGCTTACCTTTTGTTCCCGCGGTCAAAAGTAAGGCTCCCATCGAGGCTGCTTGCCCAATACAATAGGTATTGATATCACATCCAAGATATTGCATAGTATCGTAGATCGCAAGGCCTGAAGTGATATATCCACCTAAAGAGTTAATATAAATATGAACATCTTTCTTAGGATCTTCCATTTTCAAAAAAAGTAGTTGAGCTACAACAACGTTTGCCACTTGATCCGTGATTTCAGTTCCAATAAAAATAATGCGGTCTTTAAGTAAACGAGAGTAAATATCCATGGAACGTTCGCCACGGCCTGTATCTTCAATAACATAAGGAGTTAAAGACATTTCAGGTCTTGGATGAGAAGAGTGTGACATATGAATCCTCAATTAAAATCATTAGCTTCAGATAAGTATTGAATGTGTTTTTAACAACTGTTCAATCATCTACGATGTATATGATTGCCAAACAATAAAAGATTTGGGTGAATTTATCAAGTTGATGGTGAATTTATCTGAAAAATAGCACCTATTAAAAATCATTAGCTTTAAAAAAAATAGAATTGGTGATTTTCTTTAAAAAAACAGGCATTGTCTAAGCAAATTAAAGTTTATGCAGTTTTTTCTGAATTTCCTTTCCAGTTTACTTGTACGTTTTTATCAAGGTAAAAAATTCTCTTAATTTTAAATCATTTGAAAAATTTGATTGATTAGATTTAGTCAATTTGTATTTTTCAAATGATTCCTATTTAGGTTTTTCCAGTTTTTCGTTTAAGTTTTCCTGTCTAAATCAGTATCTAAAATTTAATTAATAATTAAACCCATTGTGCTTGATCTAGTAAGAATTTTTTAATTTTGCGATCTAACGCTAAATTATAAAGCTGCTCACGCAATTTCGATTTATCACCATAAATATCAATTTGACTTTTTCCGCTAGGAATAAGAGCAATTTGCTTTGATAATTCTTGAGAAACTTCTTCTTCTGAAACTTCAAGTTTGTTATCTGCCGCCACGCGACGGAGCAGGAAGTAAAGTTGAAGACCTCGTATCGTGCTATTTTCGATCATTTTCTCAATTTCTTCGTAATTTTGCGGAAGCTGACTTTCTTGACCTAATTGCTTCAAGTAGTCATCTAAACGCGCCTGTTTATTGGATTCGATATAAGAAAGGGGAAGATCGAAGGGATATTTTTCGATAAGCTGATCTTCTAAATGATGAATGTGTTGTTTATAAATTTCTTCTTGAGCTTCTTGTTCTAAACGTTCGTTTAATTTTTGATATAATTCATCAACGGTTTGTAAACCTACTTTTTTAGCTAGTTCGTCATCAACCGTAGGCATGTTTCCTTGCCATATCGTTTTTACAGTTACACGAAAAGGAACAGATTTAAAATCTGGATCCGGGGATTTTTCGTTAGGCTGAGTCATTCCTTCAGCGCTAGCTCCCGCATTTAATCCAATGACTTTTTCTTGTATCCAAGAAGGTAAGCCAGATTGATTAACTTGAGTGCGTTGATTGTCGATAATGAGACGAGGTGTTTCTTCTAAAATTGTGACATCAACATTAATAAAATCTCCTTCTTGAACAGGGCGGTCTTCAATTGGTTGATAGGTCGTAAATTGTAAAAGAACTTGATTAAGAGCGTTCTTTCGTTCTTCGTCTGTCACCTGTACAGGAGCTTGGTGGTGTAAATGTAATTCTTGTGGTTGAACAGAGGGGATAGTGGGGCGTGCTTCAAACTCTAAAACAAAATGGGCTCCTTTTTCTTGAGTGCAATAATGCACGATAGGGCGTTTTATATGGCCGTCTTTTAACGGGTGGATATGAGTGAGTTGTAAAGCATCATTGAATCCAGTTTGTAAGACGATATCGACACATTCTTTTTGAACATTAGATCCATATTTTTCTAAGATTAATTGCTGAGGAGCTTTTCCCTTCCGAAATCCTGGAATATTGATTTCTTTATTGATCGTTTTCAAAGCTTTTTGATAAGCAGCGACAACGGCTTCAGGTTTTACTGTGATGTCAAATTTGACTTGACAATGGGTGCCTCGGGTAATCTGAACGTTAAGATTATCATTATTAATGGTTTTTGAACCAGCTTCAGTCTCTTGATTTGACACGGAAAACCTCTTTGCTATAGATCTTATAAAAGCGGGTGATGAGATTCGAACTCACGACTCTCACGTTGGCAACGTGATGCTCTACCACTGAGCTACACCCGCATGTCATTAATAGATGTGAACAAATTTAGCTGAACTAGCTTAAATTTGCTTCAAAAAAGATCACAAGTATGATGTGATCTTGACTTTTAGCGGGTGATGAGATTCGAACTCACGACTCTCACGTTGGCAACGTGATGCTCTACCACTGAGCTACACCCGCAGATTCTTAATAAAATTCAGTTTAAATTAAACATAAGTCTCATGTGGAACGCATAATATAAGAAGGTAAGCTTTTTTCGGCAAGTAAAAAGTCTTTTTTAAAATTTTCAAAAAATAGACCAATTAAGCCAAATTTAATTCATTATTCTTGGAAAATTACAGAGAGGAAAAAGGAAAATATAAATTTTTGTTCGCATATTTAATGCTTTTTCGCTAATAACGAGCTTCCATCAAGAAAATGCTTTTTTAGTACTAATTTACAAACTCAACTTAAATATGCGAAGAGGAATAAGAAGCAAAAAATTTTGTTTTTTGTCACCTGCTTATGTTTAAAATGAGTTACAAATTGAGATAATCACATATGTTAAATTTTCGAAAGCTAAAACACGATTTTTCACCCTCCGTTATTAAAGAAGGGAAAACACTTCAAGATAAAGGAATGGTCGTTTCTGTTAAAATTTTAAACTTAAAACCCGATGTAGTGCGATTGAGCTGTCGCGTGATGGGGAGTTTTGATAATTCGTATGAATCAGAGCTTGAAATTGATAGAAATGAATCAGTGATTATTGATTCCGATTGTGACTGCACTTATAAATATGATTGTCAGCACTTAGCAGCTGTTTTGTTTTATTTAGAAGCTCATTTTAATGAAATTCTTGTTGCTTATTCTAAAGAAACAGATTTAGAAAAAGATGTTAGTGTTGATGACCAGGAAAAAGAAAACTTGAGAGAAACATTTAAAGAAGCAGAAACTAAAGAGCATGCGAGGCAAGGTAAGAAATTCCAAAAAGAACTTTTAGCAGAATATATCAATGCTTCTCAGGTTTTAGGGCAATCTTCATTTTTTCTTCCTGAAGAAGAGATTATCCAAGATAAGGCGGAATTGGCTGTGATCTTTTTAAACCCTCAGAAAATGACTGAACAAGTTGAAATTCAATTAGCGCTACGTCTCCCTTTTCGCTCAAAAGCTTTAAATATCTCTCAAATTAAACTTTTTATCGATGCTATTCGTTATAATGAAGCTCTATACATTGGTAATAAAAGATACTTTTTTTCACTTAGTTCTTTTGATGAAGCCAGTGCAGAAGTTCTCAAGCTGATTATTGATTTTGCCAGATTTATTGATAAAGGAGATAAGCAACAACGATCGGCATTTATTGATACGGAAGCTTTTGGAACCCTATTAGCTGTTTCTTATGGGATTGCTGAATCAAAGTTTGCTTTAGCAGGCTCTTTGAATGAATTAGAAACAGAGCTTTATCCGATGCCTTGCATGTATCGCGGTACTTTAGAAGAACCTCTTCGATTAGCAATTAGTCCAGCACTTCTAAGATTTGAATTAAACTATTTAGAAGTTAATGCACCAAAAGTGTTATTGAAACCAAAAATTGTTCTACAAAATGAAGCGGTTATCGATTGTGATGAAGCGATATTATTTGAATGTGCAAAACCAGGTATGATTCACGGAAATACCTATTATCGTTTTCAACCTTTGATAAAAAGGAAACATTTGCGTAACTTACCTTCTATCCGAGATATGACGATTCCGGAACCATTATTTGGTACTTTTGTAGAAAATTCTATGACAGAGCTTTCTCGTTTTGCAGAGATTGCTAATAAAGAAATGATCGAGCGGTTTGTAACACTTCCTTTTGTCGAAAAAGTAGCAGCAGAATGCGATATTCAATATTTAGACGGAGAATTAGAAGCTTCTTTAAATTTTGTCTATGGAGGTGTCAAGGTTCCAGCAGCTTCTTCCCAATTAAAAGTATCTCATATTTCCACTTTTGTGACTCCTGAAGGGATTTTAGCACGCAATTTAACAGAAGAACAAAAAATTATTGATCTTCTATTTCAAGATTTCGTTTATGATCCATCTCAGGGCCTTTATAGTGCTAAAAATGATAAGAAAATTGTCGAATTTATGACAGAGGTTATTCCCGCTCACCAAGATCAAGTAAAATTCAACTGCCCTGAAAATCTTTTGGATCAATTCATCTATGACAATTCCGTATTTCATTTGAATTTAAAAGAATCGAATCGAATTGACATGTATGAAGTCGAGGTCAAAGTTGATGGTTATTTAAATAATGTGACGGTTGATTTGCTTTGGGATTGTTTGTCATCTAAACGAGCTTTTATTGAATTGTCAGTCAAAAAAGGAAGTAAACGTAAATCTAAAACTGAAGAAAAAGGAACATACAAAATTCTCATTTTAGATTTAGAAAAACTTGCTCCTGTTGTTCAAATTTTCGACGAAATGGGAATTAATCGTTTAGATGAACATAAAGAATTACGACCTCTTTGGAGTTTAGCTAGTTTAGATATCGAACAATTTGCTAATTTGCCAATTCATTTTTCCATGTCTGATAAACTAAAAGAAATTCAACAACAAATGTTAGGAAATCTTCCTTGCCCTTCAAGAGAGATACCAAAAACGATTAAAGCATCTCTTCGTAACTACCAAATTGATGGAATCCACTGGTTGAATCGATTAAGAGGCATGCATTTGAATGGGATTTTAGCTGATGACATGGGACTTGGTAAAACCCTCCAAGCCATTATTACCTTAACGCAATATAAAATGGATCATCCGAAGCAGCCTTCGATTGTTGTATGCCCAACTTCCTTAGTTTATAATTGGCAGGAAGAGATTACTAAATTTAATCCTAAGCTAAAAGTTTTGCCAGTTGATGGGAATCCGAGCCAAAGGAAAAAACTTTTAAATGATCTCGATTATTATGATGTCATTATCACTTCTTATACCCTTCTTCAAAAAGACATTGAATTTTATAAGACAGTTCCATTTGGCTATATCATCTTAGATGAAGCTCAACACATTAAGAATCGCGGCACTCGAAATGCCCAATCAGTCAAAATGATTCAAGCAGCTCATCGCTTGATTTTAACGGGTACCCCTATAGAAAACTCTTTAGAAGAATTATGGAGCCTTTTTGATTTTCTCATGCCAGGACTGCTCAGTTCTTACGATCGTTTTGTGGAAAAATACATTCGACAATCGACAATATCGCAAGGGGGTAAAAATCTGGATAATTTACGTCGTAAGGTGGCTCCATTTATTTTAAGAAGAATGAAAAAAGATGTACTAGATGATTTACCACCGGTTTCGGAAATTGTCTATCACTGTCATTTGTCTAATATTCAACAAGAACTTTATCGTTCTTACGCGGCTTCTGCTCGTGAGGAATTGTCCCAGCTCGTGAAAAAAGAAGGATTTGAGCGCGTTCAAATTCATGTTTTAGCGACGTTAACAAGATTAAAACAAATTTGTTGTCATCCAGCCATTTTTGCCAAAGATCGGCCAGAGAATGGGGATTCTTCTAAATATGAAATGCTTCTTGAATTGTTGCAAACTTTGATGGAGAGTAAGCATAAAACAGTTATTTTCAGTCAATATACTCGAATGTTGAATATTATGCGTGAGGATTTAGAGAAGCAAGGCATTCGATTTGAGTATCTGGATGGTTCAAGTAAAAACCGATTGAGCATCGTCAAGAAATTTAATGAAGATCCGAATATTCCTATCTTCTTAGTTTCTTTAAAAGCCGGAGGATCTGGACTTAACTTAGTCGGAGCCGATACTGTCATTCATTATGACATGTGGTGGAATCCAGCTGTCGAAAATCAAGCAACCGACCGTGTTCATCGTTTAGGACAAAAAAATTCTGTGTCTTCTTATAAGTTGATCACTTTAAATACAATTGAGGAAAAGATTTTAGAACTTCACAATCGCAAAAAAGGATTAGTTAAAGAAGTGGTTAGCCGTGATGAGGACATGATGGCTAAATTGACTTGGGAAGAAGTCTTAGAACTCCTTCAAACTTAATCATCAACCTTTTAAATTTATTCTTCTCCATTCTTCTTAGCAGATCTTTTTGATTATCAATAAGATCTGCGTATTTCCAATATACGATGATAAATTAAACAAATTAGTTAAACTGAATTTTGGGTTTCTGCCTTTGGTAATGAATAAGAAGAATAAAATTTAAATGACAAAAGACTTCCACATGATTTAAAACATTTGTTTTCATTAAAGTTTAATAACCTGAATTTTGGGTTTTTAGGCAGCCATTAACAACAAGTGATGCTGCTCTGATAAATTTATAGATGGCTTTTTAGGTTGGTGAGTATAAGCAACAATCCTAGCTAATAGATTAATTAAAAAATTTCCGGTTTGCAGCATCTAGATTTAAGCCATTGCGGAGGACTTACCGATGCAGGATTGATCCATTTGAAACTCTTGACGGCTTTGCAGCGTCTAAATTTAAACAGTTGCGAGAACTCACCGATGCAGGATTAGCCCATTTTAAAATTTTAGCAGATTCACTCAATTTAAAAATTATTAAAACCTTCAGTTGAGATTTTAAATGGGTTAGGAAAAAATCATAGATGCTTTACAAATTACTTTGAATATGAAAATTGCAAGTTAACTTTTTATTTTTTGCGTCATTTTTGGAAAAATCTGAGAAGCATTCATTCTTAAAAAGAAGAGTAGCTGTTTGATACAATCCCACTTTATTATAAGAAGGAAAGGGCTAAATATTGAGTGAGATTCAAAGAAACAGCCTTATTTAATTTATAAAGAAGAGATGAGCCAATCACTTTAAACAGAGGCTTAGCTTTGATCTCAGCAAGTGTTACTTTGAAGCCCTTTTTGATAAAAAACAATCTGCTTCTTGGATTGCTTTTTTATAGTCAAATTGTACGTCTTATCAGACAAGTATAAATTCTACGGGCTTTTTCTGTTATGCTCTAAAGACTAATGCTATTTACCTTAAAATTTCTTTAATCTATTAATAATTAAAGATACATATCATCACAGTTAATTCATTCAGTTCAGGTAAGAAAAAAGCTCTCTAGAGATAAATTAAACCCTTTTGTTATTTTAAGGTTCAAATTCTGAGCTTATTTCATCAGTAGCTGTGTCAATAGTTACATTATTAAATGCATTAATTTTTTCTAAATCTTCTACAGGGACAAAAGCACCTACGGTTTTTCCATTACGAGTAATCAAAAATCTTTAGCCTTTATATTTTGCTAAGTTAACACATTCTGATAAGTTTTGGCGGAATTCTACGAAGCTCATTACTTTTGCTTTTCCATATCATTAACCTATATACTTTTTAACTAAATTTAACTATTTATTAGATAACACGTTTATGAATATAAAAATATAGTAAATAATTGCATTGGTAAATAGGTCATCATATCTCAAATGATATAAATTGTATTTAGTGATAAGGTAAACTATTTAACTAATTACATAAGTGTACATATTTAGCAATCTCTAAAAAATTATTCTAAGTTCCGATAATCCATTATTATCGGTAGTTAGAAAAAATAGAAAAATAGACAATGAAAAATCAAAGTGTTAGCAAAATTTAGGTCGGTAAAGATGGTCAATATGGAAAATCAGTTAACAATACAAAAAATTGAGAATTTTGAAGTTGGCGAATATCTTGATTTGGTCAAAACAGCAAAAGAATAGGCGACTTTTGCAAGGTCTTTTAATACTAACAAATCTTATCGATCTGACTGGAATGATTTTGTTTTTTGGTGTCAGGAAAAAAATTTAAGGTCATTACCAGCTTTGCCTCAAACGATTGTCGTCTATTTGATTAGTCGAGCAAATAACGCATGGGTCAATCAACAAGGGAAATTACAAAAACCTCTCAAAATTTCTAATTTAAGCCGAAGACTTACCTCTATTAGCCAAGCTCATAAATTAGCTAAACAGCCTTTCGACAAAAATTGCCCCGAAATACAGGAAGTTTGGAAAGGAATAAAAAATAAATTAGGATCTGCCCAAACCCGTAAAGACTCGATTTTACTAAATGATTTACGCAAGATGATCGAATCAATCAATAATGACAATAGTAAAGCAAATTCGTTGTCAGGAATGCGTGACAAGGCTTTATTGTTACTGGGATTTGTAGGCGCATTTCGAAAATCAGAATTAGTTTCTTTAACGATTGATGACACTAAATTTGTTAGAGAAGGCTTGCAAATTACGCTTAGGAAATCGAAAACGGACCAAGAAGGGAAGGGGAGAGTCATTGCTATTCCTTATGGATCAAACATTCTCACTTGCCCTGTCAGAACTTTAAAAAATTGGATTAATTGTTCTAAAATTAGCGAAGGGCCATTATTTCGACCGATCAATCGGCATGGTCAAATCATGGATAAAGCTCTAACTTCCAAATCCGTCGCATTGATTATTAAGAGGAACAAACATTTAGAAAAGCAGAAACATTTATTCTCAGGACATAGCTTACGGGCTGGATTTGCTACAACCGCTGCCATCTTTGGTGTTCCTGAGCATCTGATCATAAAGCAAACAGGCCATAAAAGCTCTGATACCATTAGAAGGTATATTCGATTGGGAAACATGTGGACGGAAAATGCCGCCACTAAAATTGGTTTATAAGCTTAATTTCCATCCTATAATACATCTTATAGTGGATATTTTTATTAAATAAGCGTCTCAATGGAAATTAGTCAACTTTAATGGAATTTTATCCTTGATTCTCCTAGGACAAAGTACGCTTTTATTTTCGGCGCCAGAACTCCTTCTTTTTTATGAAGGTTCTTTTACCTATCAATTTCTAAATTGAGTGAAGCTGCTACAGTTTTAAAATATGCTAATCCTTCATCAGTGAGATTATTACATTGGCTTAGACCTAGATACTGCAAACTCACTAAAGGTGTCAAATGGGCTAATCCTTCATCAGTGAGATTATTACATTGGCTTAGACCTAGATGCTGCAAACTCACTAAAGGTGTCAAATGGGCTAATCCTGCATCGGTGAGTTTCCAGCATCCCGCCAGATCTAGACGCTGCAAACCCACTAAAGGTGTCAAATGGGCTAATCCAGCATCAGTGAGTTTGTAACATCCCGCCAGATCTAGACGCTGCAAACCCACTAAAGGTGTCAAATGGGCTAATCCAGCATCGGTGAGTTTGTAACATCCCGCCAGATCTAGACGCTGCAAACCCACTAAAGGTGTCAAATGGGCTAATCCAGCATCGGTGAGATTCTCGCACCAAATTAGATGGAGATACTGCAAACCCGTTAAGGGTTTCAAATGCCTTAAACCTGCGCCGGTGAGATTTTTACAATCGCTTAGATTGAGAGACTGCAAACTCGTTAAGGGTGTCAAATGGACTAATCCGGCATCGGTGAGTTTCTGACAACCGCTTAAACCTAGATGTTGTAAAGCGATTAAGGGTGTCAAATGCGTTAAACCTGCGCCGGTGAGCTCATCACAATTGCTCAGATATAAATGTTGTAAAGCCCTTAAGGGGGTCAAATGCGTCAATCCTGCATCAGTAAGATACATCCATCCACCCAGATTTAAATGTTTTAAAGCCACTAAAGTCCTCAAATGGGCTAATCCAGCACGGGTAAGTTTCCAACAGTCACTTAGATCTAGATGCTGCAAAGCCAGTAAGGGAGCTAAATGCGCCAAACCAGCATCAGTGATTTTAGTGCACCTGTTTAGATTGAGATGCTGCAATCCCGTTAGGGTTCTCAAATGCGCCAATCCATCGTCCGTAATAGCCTGGCATGACATTAAATGAAGCATTTTTAAATTTTTACAGTCTTTTAATGCTAAGAGGTGAGCATCGGTTAAATAAGCATTGTTTGAAAAATCAAGGCTTTCTATCCCTCCTTCTATCTCATTTGAAAATAAATTTAAAAATTCTTCAAATTCCGTTAGATCATCGATCTTGTTTAATAATACACTCACAGCGGCGCATTCTAAATAGTTTTTCAAAGTGTTTAATCGACATTGCTGCGTGAGATTTAAAAGTTTTTTTAAACTGACTAAACTTTCTTCAGTGAAGTTAAAGGGTTCAAATCTCTGAGATTTATATCCCTCTACCAGCTGTGCTTCTAAATTTTCCACCACTTCTGTCAGTTCATAATAAGCGGCTAGTTGAATGGTGGAAGTAATCTCTTCTAAAGGAACATTAAAGTTAGCATCCGTCAGGCAATTGAGCAAAAGCCTAAAGTCTTTTTGTGTTAAATCGAGAGGGTGTTGCAGGGTTTCTTGAAATTTCCCCGACCACAGATTGTTAAAGTAGTGCGATTTTTCCCTTAACAAAGCTAGCTGAGAATGAGAAATAATCAGAGAAGTTCCCTCTTGAAAGCTTAGTTGAATTTCTTCAGATGAGGGTGAAAGAGCGGAAGCTGGAATCGTTGGCGCACTAGTTTCTTCTAGATTAGACAAAGAATTGTCTAAGGGGGTATTTTCATTCTCAAATTGTTCTTGTTGTCGATTTATCTCATTTAGTTGTAATCGTAACACTTCTTTAAATTGAGCATTTTCATTGGTAAGATTCTTAATTTTTCGTTTAAGATTAATGTTTTTATTTTTCAGATTCTGAACTTCTTCATTACATGTCGAAATTAATTGAGAGGCGTCATCAATTCTTTTTATTAATGCTGTATTTAATGCTGCATTTTTCTTTTCTTGTTCTAGAGTTTTCTTTTCCACAGCTTCTTCAATTAATTTCATGAATTGATCTGGTGTATAAACGTCAAAAGTTTGAAGTTGCATAATATCGCGACTTTTAGAAATGTTTAAATTTAGCCTAAAAAGCTAGTTGTGTATATATTTACTTGGCTATCCATATCAGAAGTTATTTATATGACCAATAAAAAACTTTACTTTCTTTTTAAACCAACAATTTTTTTTATTTCAAGAATAAATTTACATTTATTTAATTATTGTTAGTTTTTATTGGATCAAATATTTTCACTTATCCTTTACGAACCTTAAAAGATTAGCTTGTTTGTTTTAAAATCATCGAAGAAATATTATTTCGACTGATCAATCCGCTTAAGTCAGATAATTGATAAAGCTCTGACTCCTAAATTCGTCGCATTGATTATATCAAGCGAAACAAACGTGTAGAAGATCAGAAAAGTTCTTTTTCCTAGGTATATTCTACAGGCTGAATTTGTTACAACAGCTGCCATCTTTGAGTACTCCCTTAACTTAGTACAAAAAGACCTTAAAAATGATGATAAAAAACCTCTAAAAAGTTTTGGCTATTTGGTAACAACCTTGAGAGCGTAAAACTCTTCCCAAGGGGGACATACTGAGCCATTTATACGGCAAGTTTTAAAGAAGCTCTTTACGTGTTACACGTCTTTCAAAAAAATCAAAGAGTGGAATTAAGATGCCTAAACAAGATATTGATTTAATTGAAAGAAGATGGAAAGATGCACAGCGTATTCATAATGAGCTAACAGTGAACGATCCATTAAAAAATATTTCTCAGATTGAACAGACACGCCACAGAAATACCGGAAATTTTTAATTAATTAGATTAGCTGGGATTGTTGCTTATACTCACCAACCTAAAAAGCCATCTATAAATTTAGCAGAATAACATTGCCTATTGTTAATAGCTGCCTAAAAATCCAAAATTCAGGTCAATTAAGATATTTTAATGAATTGTCAAAATTGAGACTAAAATTTTTTAAATATTTCCTTTATTTATTAAAATTTGTGGTAATTTTCTTAATAAATCAGAACTTGAAAAAAACATCAAAGCTCAATCTATTGAAAAATTAATGGTTTTTGAGAGACTTTTCTGGCAAAATTGAAAGGCAAATAATATACCTTATACAATTTAACCATTCAAAATTCAGATTAACAGAAAAACTACAAATTATAGAGGCATAAGGGGGAACAACATGGAAAAACAACTGCTTGTTCTTGGGTTAACGAATCATTTAAAAATTTATTATGTAGTTAAATTAAAATAAATTCCAACACCACAGATAATGAATAAGGGATTTATAGCAAACAACGGGGGGTTGAATCCCGATGGGAAAAACAATGACTAAAAAAAATCAAGCCAGTTTTACAGGCATGGCTAATCAACTATATCGTTCTGCATTTGGACAGCTTAATAAGTTTAGAGGGGTTTTTTCTAACGATATAGGGATCGACCTAGGAACTGCCAATACACTGGTTTTTGTGAGAGGAAAAGGAATTGTTTTGGCTGAACCTTCCGTGGTTGCTGTCGACTCGGTGACAAATGAGGTATTGGCTGTTGGTCATAAAGCTAAGGCGATGCTTGGTAAAACACCTCGTAGAATCCATGCTGTAAGGCCTATGAAAGATGGTGTTATCGCCGATTTCGAAATTGCAGAGGGAATGCTAAAAGCTTTAATCAGAAGAGTAACACCTTCACGGAGTTTATTCAGACCAAAGATTCTTATTGCGGTTCCTTCCGGAATCACAGGTGTTGAAAAAAGGGCAGTTGAAGACTCGGCTCTTCACGCTGGGGCCCAAGAAGTTTTTTTGATTGAAGAACCGATGGCTGCGGCAATTGGTGTGGACCTTCCAGTACACGAAGCTTGCGCGAGCATGATTATTGATGTTGGAGGGGGGACAACCGAAATTGCGATTTTGTCGCTTGGAGGAATTGTTGAATCTCGCTCGTTACGCATTGCAGGAGATGAATTTGATGAATGTATCATCAATTATATGAGACGTACTTATAATTTAATGATCGGTCCTCGTACGGCAGAAGAAATAAAAATCACCATTGGTTCAGCTTATCCGCTTGGTGGAAATGAATTGGAAATGGAAGTGCGTGGGCGAGATCAAGTTGCAGGGTTACCTGTTACTAAACGCATTAACTCTGTTGAAATTCGAGAATGTTTAGCAGAACCTATTCAACAGGTTGTGGAAAGTGTTAAATTGACTCTTGAAAAATGTCCTCCTGAATTAGCTGCTGATCTTGTTGAACGAGGAATGGTGTTGGCCGGAGGTGGCGCACTGATTAAAGGTTTAGATAAAGCTTTAATTAAAGAGACAGGTTTACCTGTTATTGTTGCCCCTAACCCTTTATTAGCTGTTTGTTTAGGAACAGGAAAAGCCCTTGAGTACTTAGATAAATTTAAAAAACGTAAAGCAATTTGAGTTTTTTAAGAGGAATTTTTCAGCATGAAATATGAAGAATTAAAACCTTGGATTCAAGAAATTGCTGAACTTTGTCAACCTCAAATTGTGCATATTTGCGATGGGTCTGAAAAAGAATACGAAGATTTATGTGCTTTAATGGTTAAAAAAGGAACTTTGATCCCATTAAATGCAGCTAAACGTTCTCAAAGTTATTTATGCCGCTCAGATCCTCATGATGTGGCTAGAGTTGAAGATAGAACGTTTATTTGTTCTAAAAATTCTGAAGATGCTGGACCTACTAATCTGTGGCGTGATCCTTTAGAAATGAAACAAACTTTGCGGACCCTTTTTAAAGGTTCAATGCAGGGAAGGACGCTATATGTGATTCCATTTTGTATGGGTCCTTTAGGTTCTAAGATTTCCCATTTAGGAGTTCAAATTACTGATTCACCCTACGTCGTTTGTAATATGCGATTAATGACGCGCATGGGTAAACAAGTGGAAGAATTATTACCAAATCAAGAGTTTGTTCCCTGTCTTCATTCCGTCGGAATGCCTTTGAAAGATAATTTAAAAGATGTCCCGTGGCCTTGTTCTAAAGATAAATATATTGTTCATTTTCCTGAAAGTCGTGAAATTTGGTCATTTGGAAGTGGTTATGGAGGAAATGCTCTTTTAGGAAAAAAATGTTATGCTTTGCGAATTGCTTCTGTGATGGCTCGCGATGAGGGATGGCTAGCAGAGCATATGTTGATCTTGGGCATAACAAATCCTCAAGGGAAAAAAAAATATTTAGCAGCTGCCTTTCCCAGTGCTTGTGGAAAAACAAACTTAGCTATGATGAAACCCACCTTACCTGGTTGGAAAATTGAAACAGTTGGCGATGATATTGCTTGGATAAAATTTGGGGAAGATGGACAGTTATACGCGATCAATCCAGAAGCTGGTTTTTTTGGTGTAGCAAGCGGAACAGCCATGCAATCAAATCCCAACGCCATGTTGACGATTGATCGTCAAGCTATTTTTACTAATGTAGCATTGACAGATGAAGGAGATGTGTGGTGGGAAGGGATGACAGAAACGCCTCCTCAGCATCTAGTCAATTGGTTAGGGCATGAATGGACACCTCAATCTAAAGAAAAAGCAGCTCATCCTAACTCTCGTTTTACAGTTGCCGCTAAACAATGTCCGATTATTGATTCTAAATGGGAAGATCCTAAGGGTGTCCCCATCTCTGCAATTTTATTTGGCGGACGACGCTCACATACCATCCCTTTAATTTGCGAAGCTTTTAATTGGCAGCACGGAACTTTTTTAGGCGCTTCTATTTCCTCTGAGACGACAGCAGCTTCTACAGGAGAAGTGGGTAAGCTTCGTCATGATCCTTTTGCAATGCTTCCTTTTTGTGGATACCATATGGGAGATTATTTTAATCACTGGTTGAAAATGGGCCTAAAAAAGGGGGTTAAGCTACCCAAAATTTTTTACGCAAATTGGTTTAGAAAAGGAGATAAGGGGGATTATCTTTGGCCTGGCTTTGGAGAAAATTGTCGAGTGTTAAAATGGATTTTTGAACGCACTTCCGACAAAGGTAAAGCCATTCGAACACCGATTGGGTATCTACCAACCGAAGAATCAATTGATACACAAGGGCTTGTTCTCAAACCTCAAGTGATGAAAAAACTTCTTCAAGTCGATCGAGAAGCTTGGCAAAAAGAAATACAAGAGATTAGACACTATTTTACCCGTTTTGGGAATAAACTTCCTCAAGCCATTCAAGAAGAATGGCAGCAATTAAAAGATCGCTTTAATGGATAAATGAATTTAAATGATGTCCCTTGATCCTTCTCCTCTTAAAAAAATTAGACGTTTAAGCCAAGCTTTAATGATAAGTGGTGCATTAAATATTGGAGTTCTTGGCTTTTTAGCTTATTGGGTTATGCGAGAAAGGCCTCCAACTCCTTATTGTGAACTTAAACCCATTGAAGGATCCAGGCAAATTTCCCTTACTGATGAAAAGGGGATTGCTGAGGTGATTACACATCTTTTTAAACTTCCTTATTGGGAATTAATCAGCCGTTTAGAGCATCAATCTGTGATAGAAAACGGCTATGCCGAAAGAGATTTAGCGCTTGCTTGTCTTGTCACTTTTCACGATTTTGATTTATTACGTGCATTACCGCGACAAGCTCAACCTCAGCAAAAAAGGGAATTTGTATGGAAACTGCACCCTTCAGAACCTCCTTTGATTTTGACGGTCTACCCTAGCTTGACTCAACAGCAATATGATCAAATTATCCATTTTGCAAAAACTGAGCAATGGCCCATGACTTCCAAAGGATTATTTAAATTACTGAAAACACAAAAAAAAGACTCCTTAATGGACACATCTCTTGCAGAAGCTTTTTTTTTAACACCAGAATTTTGGACAGTAGAAATTTTGTTTAATCGGCTTGAGACATCTCTTTCTAAACAAAATATTTTAGATATCTTGGTAGAAAGCGATTGGGAAGAGTTCAAAAAATTTGTTGAACAGCAAAGACAAAAGCATGATTTGTCTGATGCACGCCGACATAAGTTTTTATTAGATTATATCCAATTAGGATCTTCTTCAGCTGCCTCATTTCTTGTCAAAACAGACTTTGACTTTGCAATAAAAAAATTGACAGATGCTCAAGTCATCCTTCTTTTGCAACTTTTAAAAAATAAGACAGAAACGAATGTTCGATTTGCTAAAGAAATGCTTAGAAGTCCTCGCAGCGCTAATGTTTGGAAGTATGCAGCAGCAGCTCTCTATGCTTATGAAGGAGAAGCGCCTATTTCCTGGAACTATGAAATTGCCTTAGCTCGTTTTTTGCCTGATCAATTACCCCTTCAAAAAAAAGAACCTCAAACTAAAAGTCAGGGTATTTCCGTTGTTTCTAAACTTGTAGAGACCGTATCACCTTTAAAGGCTTTAACTAAAGAGAATGTGTCCGAAAAGAAAAACAAAAAAACCGTTGCTTCGACACCAAAAACTACTCTTAAAAATGCAACAAAACCTTCTAATTCTTTAATAACAACAATGGTTACTAAAGATGCCCCTAAAAAAGGAACATTATTATTTTCATCCAGCCAACCTTCCCCCTATCTAAAACAGCGTTTATATACTGTACAAGATGGAGATTCCCTTTGGAAAATCGCCAAACAATTTAGCGTTGAAGTAGATGTTTTAAGAACGTACAATCAATTATCATCCGATGCCATCCGTCCAGGAACTGTCTTAAAAATTCCCTAAAAGTTAAGAAATTTCGATTTTTTAGAGAAATTTTAAGAAAATTAAGGATAGAATTAGGAAGAAATAAATGGGAGAAGCTATTAAAGCAAAATAACAGGTTTGTAAAAAAATAGATTTAGAAAATATCAAACATGGTTGCACTTTTACTTTTTCCAGTTGATCCTCTATCAGAGTAAAATCATTAGAATTTGTCAAATTGTATCAATTTTTTATATTTGCAAATACCAGAGCAAATTTATCAATGATAAACTAGCAAATCCCTTCTCAACTCTCTCCATGTATAACGCCACTCAAAAGATTGTTTAAAATGATTTAAATTTTCTTTGGCATCTAAATAACCAGGTTTAAGAGAAAGGGCTTTTTCCCAACAAAATCGAGCATCTTGCCATTGTTGACCTTGAGCAAAAATATTTCCCAAATTGTTATAGCAAGCCGCATTTGTTGTATCTAAGAGAAGGGCTTGTTCGTAAGCGCTTTTTGCAGATTTCCTATCTTGTAATTTTACAAAGCAATTTCCTTCATAAAATCGAGAAAAAGAGTCGTTGAGTTGTTGAAAATAAATCAAAGCTTGAGGACACCTTTCTTGATTAAATAAAATTTTACCTTTTAGCAAAGTCTTTTCATCCCTAGGGAAAGAAGTTTGATCAACAATCGCTTCAATTTTCGACTGGGTATATTGTTGAATCACCTTTAATTCCGCTTGCCTGTGAGCTTTTAAATGATTAGAAAGATTATTTAGATGTCTTCTGTAGTATGTTAGAGGAAGGTTAATATATTGAAATCGATAAAAATGAGCTAACCGAATCATGAGCTCATAATCTTCCGCATGAACAAAATGTTCATGATAAGGATGTGAAGTTAAACATTCTCGTTTGGCCATGATTGTACTAGGCCCTGGAATGACATTTCGAAAAAGAAGTGTGGCTAAAAAATTTTCTGGATTGATTTCTTGTCCATGCATTTCTCCGATTGTACTGCCATTGCTATCGATTAAAAGAAGGGCAGTATAAACAATATCAAGTGTAGGATTTTCTGTTAAAACCTTTAATTGAACGGCAATCCTTTGAAGATCCATCCTATCATCTCCATCAAGTAAGCACAAGTACTCTCCATGCGAAGCCGCAATTCCTCGATTACGAGCAGCAGAGGGGCCTTTGTTAGTTTGATATAAATATTGAAAACGAGAATCTTTTTGACAGAATTCTTGGCAAATAGATGCTGTACCATCTGTTGATCCATCATCGACGATCAGAACCTCGAAATTAGAATAAGTTTGTTGTAAAACACTATTGAGAGATTCAAAGATAAAAGGAACTTGGTTAAAAACGGGGATAAGGATGCTGACTAGAGGAGAAGAATGCATAAACATTTTCCAATTGATAAATCCAAAACCAATTAAATAACATACAGTATTATATCAAGTCCATCGTTGAGATAATTTCTCTAATCAACTGTAGAAATCGATTTTATTTAACCGATTTTTTCTTAGAAAGAATGGTGCTTTCAGGAACTGGATCATGACCGCCCGGGTTCCAAGGGTGACAACGGCAAATGCGTTTTACTCCTAAATAAGCTCCTTTCATGGCTCCGTGTTTTTGTAAAGCAAGAATCATGTATTCAGAGCAGGTGGGATAAAAGCGGCAAGTTAGTCCTAGTAAGGGACTTAAGGTATATTGATAAAAGCGAACAAAATAGATTAATAGTTTTTTTATCATGACAACTTAAATAACTTACCTTATGTAAACAAAAAGACGACTACAAGTAGTCGCCTTAAACAAAGGAGTGAGTGTTGTTAATTGCGTTTCTTAGGTCGAATGGGCTAAGAAGTCACAAATAACTGGAAGACTAATTTCAATCGGCCAAGGCATTTGTTCAGGTATTGGTTTAGCAAGAAGCTGTCCAGAAAAATGCTCTTTATCAGATGAAAGATATTCGGGAACAGAGCGTGCTGGATTGTCTAACGCTTCTGCAATAATTTTGATTTTACGTGATTTTTCCTTAACAGAAATCACCATTCCAGGTTTGACTTGGAAAGAGCGGCGGTCAACTTTTTTTCCATCGACAAGAATATGACCGTGAGCAACGAGCTGTTGAGCTGCAAAAATTGTGTGGCCAAATTTCAAACGATAAACAAGGTTGTCGAGTCGGCATTCTAGCATTTCGGCAAAATGACTAGCTGTATTACCTTCTAAGCGAAGAGCTTTTTTGTAATAAGCCACTAATTGCTTTTCACTCAACATTCCATAAATTGCTTTAAGTTTTTGTTTTTCTTCTAGTTGAAGGCCAAAGTCAGACTTTTTACGCCGGCGAGCACCGTGTACGCCTGGTGGATTTGGCTTATGTAGAAGAGGATTGCGTGCGCGCCCAAATATATTAACACCATAACGTCGGGCAATACGATTTTTGCTACCTGTATAACGAGCCATTTGTTCTCCTAACGATTTCGAGTGCGACCGATGGTTTTAATGATCGCAAGTGCGAATTATGGCAAAAGAAATGATTTTTTTGCAATCAGAATTAAATATTTTCCATTTTTTATGAAATAAGAGAATTTTTATGTTTTTTTATTAATTGAAATAATTAGTTGTGGTTAATTAAAATGGTTAATTAAAATATAGATATAGTTACATTTAAAATAATTATTATTTTATATATATTTCAATAATTGATGGTTTTGTTAATTAACAAGATAAAAAAGAGTTCGTAAAAAATAAACGGATAGAACTGATCTTTATAGACAATTTTTTAAATCTTTGGGTGAAAAAATAGCAAATAAGGAATATAGGAGCAGAAGAGGAAGTAAAAAAATCTTTTTATCAAGTATATAAAGTCAATTTTCTAAATGCTTTTGTAAATAGTGATGCAATTCTTAATTTTTCAATTAGCTGCAAAAGTAGCAGTGGCTTCGGCTTTTCATAGTAGCTTTTTGTTTAGAAAAAATATGGATAGAATAATTTGAAGTTGAAGAAGTTAGAGTTAATAATGTGGATTCCAACTTTCAGAATAAAATTGGCAGCTTATCCCATGGCTTAGATTTTATTTTTGATTTTTAAAAATAAATTTTATTAATCCTGTAGAAAAATGAAGTGAAATGTTTTATAACCCGAACTTTGGCTTTATAGATGGCCTATTGCGTAGATTATATATTGCGTTATGTGAAAGCCTTTTAACGGTGAGAATAGATGGCAGAGCGATCAGAGTTTGAAATGGAAGAAAAAGAAGATGTGCGACTGGGGCAGGCTTTTAAACAATTTTCTTTGGAAACAGAACGATTGGAATTTGCTTATCAAAGTTTGCAAGAGCAGTTTAAAAGTGTTCAAAAAAGTTTGCAAGAGTCACATACGAAACATTCAGGAAAGCTAGCAGAATTAGATTTTGTCACGCGTTATTTAGAAACAATTCTTAACCATATCTCACAAGGAATCCTTTTTATTGATCTTAATGGAATTATTACGACTTGTAATACAAAAACGGAAGAAATTTTGAAAGTGCAAGCTAGTCGGCTTCTTTTTCATTCATTTAGTGATTGTTTTGAAGATATGGCCTTTGGATTTTCTATTCAGGAAGTTTTACAAACAAAAACTTGTCCTCGCATTTGTTTTGTGACACGAGCTTTAGAAAATGATTTAAAAATTGAATTAGAAATTGAACCAACTTTTGTTTCGATGAGTGAGCACTCTTTTCCATTAGATCATCGGCAACCTTCTTCCCCTCCTGTTCAAGGACTTTTAATTTTAATTCGTAATATCACAGAAGTTAGAAGATTGCAGCAAGCGGCTAATCAATACAGTCGTCTAAAAGAATTAGGAGAAATGGCGGCTCATTTAGCTCATGAAATTCGAAATCCTCTAGGAGGAATTAAAGGATTTGCCACCCTTCTTCAGCAAGATTTAGCAGATCGACCCGAACTTCAACAAATGGCTTATCATATTATCGAAGGAACCGATAGCCTAAATCATTTTGTATCAAGCATCCTAACATATACAAGACCCTTTCAAGCTCGTTTTGAACATGTCAATTTGAAAACTTATCTAGAAGAAATCGGACTTCTTTTACAAGCTGACGTGAGTTGGAACGCTTCATTCTCCTTCAATCTCAATACTCATCTACCAGATCTTGTCCTTTCAATAGACCCTCCTTTATTAAAATCAGCAATTTTAAATTTGTTGGTTAATGCTATGCAAGCGATGCCACAAGGCGGAAAAATCACTGTCTCGATAGAAAAAATGCAAGATGAAGTCATCATCATTATTTCTGATACAGGAATTGGAATTTCTAAAGAAAATTTAAATAAAATTTTTTCCCCCTTTTTTACAACCAAAGAAACAGGAACTGGTTTAGGGCTGGCAGAGGTTCAAAAAGTTATTCAGGCGCATCAAGGAACAATTGAAGTAAAATCTGAAGTTGGTAATGGAACTTCTTTTATCATCAAACTTCCTTTAAAAGTCGTTCAATAAATCATTCAATGTAAGGGTAAAATTATGACCATTGAAAAAATTTTAATTGTTGATGATGAATTGATTATGCGAAATTTTCTTACAGAAGCTTTAAAACGAAAAGGAATTGAAGCCATTGCCGCAGAAAACGGGGAAAAGGCTCTTAAAATTTTCCAAGAGCAATCTTTTGATATGGTTATCACAGATATGAAGATGCCTGGATTGAATGGTATTGATGTTCTTCAAAAAATTAAAGAACTATCTCCCCAAACACTGGTTATTGTGATGACAGCTTTTGGAACAATTGAAAATGCTGTAGATGCGATGAAATTAGGAGCTTTTCATTACATCATTAAACCGTTCTCCTTAGAAAGCTTAATGGCTAATATTGAAAAGGCCAATCAACACGTGGTATTAGTCGAAGAGAATCAATACCTGCGGCAACAAATTGGGGTGAGTTCTTCCCGTCATGTAATTGCTGAAAGTCCTGCAATGCAGCAAGTTTTAAAAGATATTGAAAGAATTGCTAAAAGTAATGCCAGTGTCTTTATTAATGGGGAAACCGGAACTGGAAAAGAGGTGATTGCGCATCTCGTTCATTATAGTTCTCCAAGAGCTAATCAACCCTTTATTAAAGTTAACTGTGCGGCAGTGCCTGATACCTTAGTAGAATCAGAATTTTTTGGGCATGAAAAAGGAGCTTTTACAGGAGCAGCTAATAAAAGGCTGGGTCGCTTTGAGTTAGCAAATGGAGGAACGCTTCTCTTGGACGAGGTGACTGAAATTCCTCTTGTTTTACAATCAAAGCTTCTTCGTGTAACGCAAGAACAAGAATTTGAAAGGGTAGGGGGAGCAAAGCCTATTAAAGTCGATGTCCGTTTGGTTTCTACCTCCAATCGTGATGTGAAAGAAGCTATTGCAAACAAATATTTACGAGAAGATCTTTACTACCGTTTAAATGTTGTTCCACTTTATCTTCCACCATTAAGAGAAAGAAAAGAAGATATTATTCCGTTAGCCGAGCATTTTATCGAGAAAATTTGCCAAGAAAATCATACCGAGAAGAAAAAATTAAGTGAGAGCGCACAAAAAAAATTACTCGCTTATCGTTGGCCTGGAAATGTTAGAGAACTTGCTAATGTCGTTGAACGATCGGTTGTCATGGATCCGGGTAAAATTATTCAAGGCGATCATCTTTATTTAGAGGGACCTGGGGTGAATGTCATAGCAGGAAAAACTATTCAAGAACTAGAAAAACAATTAATTGTAGAAACGTTGCAAATGCATCAAAATAGAACAAAAGTAGCAGAAACACTAGGAATTAGCGTTAAAGTATTACGAGATAAACTTGAAGAATACAAACTTGTCTAGTCACTACAAAATAATGATTTAATCGAGACATGTTGTTTGCAGGCAAATTAACTTTTACCACAAAGCTAAGCGGAGGAGGCTGAGAGGAATGAAATTCTATTTTTTTCTTTCTCTATTGCCTGTGTGAAAGGAAGATTTAAATTTTTATTCATTCTTCGAATGGCTAATTCCAGTACTTCTCTATTTAAAGGCTTTAAAGCGAGCTTCAATTTCATTTAACTTACCATTGACAAATTCATCTTTTATCGCTTGTTTTTCGGTATTATCCATTTGAATATTGTTTCGAATGGCATTGTCTTTGATTAATTCTTTCGCTAAGTCGTTCATCATTTCTGCGTAAGGATAGAGATTGAGTTTAGCAAATTTTTCTAATTGGTTAAGTTGTTCACGAATTGATTCTGAATGAATATCACCTTTCATGATCTGATCAAAATCGGCTTTAAATTTTGCATAATTTTTTCGATAATGATCAATAACTTCTTTTTGATAATCTTTGGCCTTAATTTTGCTATTCTCCGTGTAAATTTCTATTTCGTGATTAGGATTAAGTTGTTGAAAAGCATTTAAAAAAGTTGGAGTTTCAAAAAAATCAGACCATTTCTGTCTTTCGACTATTTGATCTCGGAAGGCGGCAAAATTATCTAATGCTTCAAACATCATTTTAAGTTTAGGGTCATTTTCTATCATTGTTTTTGTTGGTTCTCTTCCTGCTAAACGGCTCAATAATAAAATTAATCGATCATCTGTTGAACCTGGGATATTATTTTCTCCTTTCTTAGCAAGTTCAAACACGATTTCTGCTGTAACATGTAGGGCGTTGGAAATTTCTTGTTTATGGATATATTTGTTTAGTTTCAAATCCTGACTAGGAACAGCAAAAAGATGTCCATCTCTTAGAATTAAAATATTTCCTCTTGTATTAAAAAATGATTTTAAAGCGATAGATGTAGATTCGGATTGATGATTGACCAGAAAGGAAGCAATTTGTTGTGGAGTGGGTTTAGAACTTGTTTTCTTTTTATCTGCTTGAGAAATAGAGCCTGCTTTACTTCTAGGATGGATTTCCTCTTTCCTCGCATATAGTTGATCTTCTGAAGGTAATTTAGATTGTAAAATTTGTCCTATAATATTGAAATTGAGATTTTGATTTAACGGTAAAGCTTGAGCCTCATTTTCAATTCTTCTTTGTTGTTCTCCTAAAAGTTTTAATTTCTTCAAGTTTAATGAAATACCATCACTTTTTGTCTCAGGATTACCCTCGTCAAGAAATGTAAAGTCAGTTAGATAAACTCCTGTTTTTGGCATATAAGGAGTTGCTTTACTTTGAAGACCTTTATAGGCATCTCTAAGCGCTTTAGAATTAAAATCTGTTGATAAAAGGGTTTGAAGTTTGTTCAACGTAGCTTTAATCTCATCTGAAATAGGCTCTTTTTGCATAGTATTAAAGACGGGAGCTGCATTTAATCCTGCTGTGATTGCTGTTGTCATTTCATAGTTTCTAGGGTCGTCATTCGCAAAGCGATCTGCCATTTTGACGAAGGCCTCATAAACCCTCATGCGATCTTTTGAGGAATAAGTAGGATTCATAAGAATCTCTTGACCGACAAATCTAGCTATTTGATTAAAAAAGGCAATATTTGTTGTTATATTTGGAGCATTATTTCGTTTATCCTCAGCAGTTCCTTTATTCCATTTGAGCCCATGAAATTCTTCTGGCTGAATTGCTTTAAAAATTGCAGTAGAAGCATGATTTAAATCACTCATGAATGCGGAAATGAATTGTTCTTCTTCTTTTGAACTCATTTTTCCTTTTGCCAAAGCAGAAAATTGCTCGGAAAGTTTAATTGCAGGGTTAGCAACTTGCATTTGAGAGACAACATCAATTGGGGAATTACTTGGAGTTGTCAGAACAGAATTAAGGGCTAAAGCATATTTACCTGATAGATTTTCTCGAATTGTTTGATTTGTGTCCTTTTGAGCAAGTTCTAATAGCTCATGAAAGGCTTCTTTTTTTACTATTCCTCGTTTGACGAGTTGAACCGCAAAATCTAAAACCACTTTTTTTTCTTCAACAACTTCTGAATTGAGAGCGTATAAAGGATTTCCATCAGTTTTGGCTTGCTTTTCAAGTTCTGCATGCTTTTTAAAAACATCTATTAATGCCTTTGAGAGTATTTCGATATTACTCCCATCATCTTTTTTAATAAAATTCATCCATCCAGCTCCAAATAAAAAATCTTGCCTTAATTGAGTTTGATCTAATTGAAGAAGGAAAGAAACCAATGTTTCCATTGTTAAAGGTTTACCTTCGGTAGTTAAAGCAGTTTCTATTTTTTCAATATAAGTCTCTTGGCGTAGAAAAGTTGCTTTAGCTTGATCAATTTGGGCGAAAACGGCGTCAAATTCACTTTTAAACTTTGCTGATTTATCTAAGACATAAAGTTGTTTTAGAAGATTCGCTTTTAAATTTTCTAGTTGAGGAATATCGTTTTGAAAAAAAAGATTTTGCTCCAAACATATCTTTAATTGGGAGATCACTTGTTCGGCAGTTTTTAGTGCAGTTTCGCTTGTCCCTTTTCGAACTTTAAGACCGATTTGTCTTTCAATTAATTGAGGATGTCCATTTTTCATTGAAAGTTTATGTGATTTTTGTTTGGTACTCAGTTCATTTGTGACACTTATTAAAGAATCAAAATTTTGTCTATATAAGCTTTTGTCAGCTATTTGACTTGGTGTTGCATTTTCATATGTCTTTAGTTGATCTTGTAATTGAATTTTAAGAGAATCCAGTTGTTCAGCCCACATGATAGCTATTTTTTCAACACCTTTTCCCTCTAAACCCGGAAATTTGTGCGCATTTACAATATCTTTTAATTTTTTATCGATCCATTTTAGTTCGTTTTCTATGCTTTGTCGAGCTTCTACCTGATTCGGATTTTGAATAGCTTTAGCAAAGTTATCACTAATTTTACTATAAGCCAGTCGAACTGTTTCAAAAAATGCTTGTTGGTGAGAATTCATTTCTTTTACTGTCATTTTTGAAGAAGATTCTTCTACTTTTGAACGGTCTCTATTTATATTAGAACTAGGAGAAGCTTTTACCCACTTACTTGAAGGTTTAGCCTCTTCCAATTGTGAGGCGGATGAATTGGCTGGAGCCTGGTTGAAGACATTTTGACTTACATAATCGCAGAGTTCTGCATACATTTTTTGAGCAGGGTCGTTTTTATCGGCAAAAGTAGCAATTTGTTGCCCTTCTAAGTTTTGAATTCCTTTTTGATTAATACGAGCGCCTGCAAATTCACCGTTTAGGAGTTGTTTATTTAGTAACATAATAGCCACTTTACCAGACAAATGTTCCAAATCTGTGGATTGAAGAGAGAGGTTAGGATTAGCTAATCGGACATAAAATGTTTTTTCTCCAAAAGAAATAATTCCTGTGTTTGGAGTAGATTCAGAGGTTTTAATCGAAATTTTATGTTGAACTAGGAGATTTTTTTCAATGTTTGACAAGGTTGGAATTTGTACCTGGTGAGTAGGATTCATGTCATTATTCATTTATCCTCCTGGAAACTAATAATTAACTAATTTAATTAAATTTAATTATA